>JAWOJY010000099.1:0-15266 GCA_033854515.1 Nitrospirota bacterium | reverse complement strand
CCCGCCACTATTCACTTGCCATATCCGTGGTTTCTTCTATTTCCGAATAGATAAGAAGCATTTCGGGAATAAATATTTCTTGGAGAAGAACTACTGTTATTCTGAAGAGTCATTTTTACGCGATATATAATCCACGCTGCTTCTAGAATCCCTAGGGCAGCTGCTCTGCGAGTCTTCGAGCGGCGTAAACAGCCTGAGCGGGAGTCCCTCTATCGTCGTACAACATATACGCATTTTTGTACGAAGTCCTGCTTACCATCGGAAACGCATCATCAGCAAATACCACAGGTTTGAAAGCCACGTCCGACGGAAAAGGATAGATTCGAGGTTCAGGCCGGTACTCCTGTGAAAAAACCATATGAGACTTCAAAAAAGGGATAATCGTTTCGATCCTGCCGAAAAACTCCAAAGCATCAGCAGGACCTTGTTCCGGATTTGTAAAGGTCGCCGTTAATGATCGCTTCCCGCTGGGCGCAAAGGATTCGTCATCGCGGGCATTTACAGACAGGGAAAAAAAATTTTCCTCCAGTCTCGCATATTCGGAGAGGCAGATCAACTCCTGCGCCATTCCTACGGGGATTACGTCATCCCGCACTGCCAATAACAGGTGCGTTCGGCGTGCACGCTGCTGCGTGTTGAATAGAATAAATTCTGCCTCGACCTGCCCGCGACCGGTCTCCAGACGCGCGGTCCTGCCGCCGGGAGTCGATAGAGCCGGCCACGGCTCCGAATACCGTATTTCACCGCCGTTTCGCAAGATCACGTCGAGTAACTGTTGCGCAAGTTTCTCGACGCCTCCGTGCAAATAAAGCGGAGCCGTGTCGAGCAGGCGCGCCAATGAAGAAAGAGATATATCGTAAACAGGCATCTGAAAAAAGAACAGCGATTGCACGTTAAAGAATTGCGTCAGTTCATGACTCAATTGGTAGCTTCTGATAAAGCCGCCCGCTTTCCTGTGTCGTGCTCGATAAGCGTAAAAACGACTCTTTGAAATCTGCGTCGAGACCTTTCTGATATCCTGGTAAAGCTTTTTAATGGCGCCCACTTCAGGCGAGAACTCACGCCCAAGCTCTTCCACCGTTTTCTCGGCTTCGTCGTAGACATTTATCCGGTGGTCTGGCAGCACCACCTGAAAGCACGGGGAGAGCACCGATTCACTGTGAGTTATGCCGAGCTCTGAATAGATGTCGTGCAGTATTCCCCCCCGCTCAAAACCCAGTGACAACGACGGACTCGCAGAAAAAGAAAAATCATCACGGCGAATGTGCCTCAGGGATTCGCTTATTGTTTCTCCCGGCTCAAGCACGATTGTTTTTCTGTTTCTTTTGGCGCACAGCGCGGCAACGGTAAGCCCGCCGAGACCGGCGCCGACCACGGCTACATCATACTTCAGCACTTTCCCTCCCGTAAGATCATCTCGCTGCAGTAGAATAAATAAAAAAGGAAATAGGCGGTTTATGAACGGCCCTATTTCCTTCTCTCTTTCGTCGCTTTGATTCAGGCATGGCCGCCCCTATTTCATGCCGGCCTTTTCCTTTTCCCTTTCCCGCATAGCTTCCTTGCGCGACAAACGGATCTTACCCTGCCTGTCTATTTCGAGCACCTTGACAAGCACTTCATCCCCTTCTTTGAGTTCGTCAGTTACCTTCTCCAGCCTTCGGTCGGATATCTGCGAAATATGGAGCAGGCCGTCAGTGCCGGGAAATATCTCGACAAATGCGCCGAAGTCCATGATCTTCCGCACCTTGCCCATGTAAAGTTTCCCGACTTCTGCTTCCTGGACAATACCTTTGATGATTTCCTTGGCCTTGTTTGCTGCAGCTTCGTCGGAGGAAGCGATATTGATCGTACCGTCGTCTTCGATGTCGATCTTGGCGCCCGTTTGTTCAACGATGCTGCGGATCACCTTGCCGCCGCTCCCGATTACGTCCTTGATCTTGTCGGGATTGATCTGCATGGTAAAAATTCTCGGAGCGAAGGGGTTCAGGTTCTTCCGTGGCGCATCGAGAGTTTCGAGCATCTTGCCGAGGATGAACATCCTGCCATCCTTTGCCTGCTGTAATGCAGATCGCATGATATCGATCGTGATGCCCTCTATCTTCATGTCCATCTGCAGAGCGGTGACGCCTCTGCTCGTGCCCGTGACCTTGAAATCCATGTCGCCGAGGTGGTCTTCAAGTCCGAGGATATCTGAGAGAACGATGACCCGCTCGCCTTCTTTAATGAGACCCATGGCGATGCCGGCCACCGGTGCTTTAACAGGCACCCCTGCATCCATGAGCGAGAGCGTGCCGCCGCATACTGTGGCCATCGAAGAAGACCCATTGGATTCGAGAATATCCGACACGAGGCGGATAGTGTAAGGAAACTCCTGCTTTGAAGGTATCACGGGCTTGAGCGCCCGCTCCGCCAGTGCGCCGTGTCCGACCTCTCTCCTCCCCGGTCCCCGGAGAGGCTTGGTTTCCCCCACGCTGAATGGCGGGAAGTTGTAATGAAGCATGAAGGTCTTATAGTATTCCCCCTCGAGGGAATCGATACGCTGTTCGTCTTCCGAGGTTCCGAGCGTCGTCACTACCAGTGCCTGGGTCTCGCCGCGCGTAAACAGCGCCGACCCATGAGTGCGGGGAAGGATGCCCACGCTCGAGGCGATCGGCCGGATCTCGTTCGGCTTTCTGCCATCGGCGCGGGTATTCTGCTCGATGATCACCTTGCGAACCTCGTTTTTCTCGAGGTTGTAGAATATCTTCGATATCTGGAGATCCCTGTTTTGATCATCTTCGGATTTGAGCTGCTGCTTGATATCGTCGAGAAGAGCGTCAAGAGACTTCTGGCGCTCCATTTTGTTCGGAATGATGATGGAGGACTTCAACCGCGCCATGGCCAGGGAAGCCACCTGCGCCTCGAGATCCTTGTCGATCTCCATGACCTTTACTTCTCTCTTCGGCTTTCCCACCTTGGCAACGAGTTCATTCTGAAGTTCCACGATCTTTTTGATTTCCACATGCGCAAGCGCCAGGGCCTCAAGCATCTGATCTTCGGTCAGTTCGCGGGCCCCGCCTTCCACCATCATGATGGCATCAGCGGTGCCGGCCACGACCAGGTTCAGGGCGCTTGTCTCGATTTCCTGGTGCCCAGGATTGATCGTAAATTTTCCGTTGTTCTGACCGACCCGGACCGCGCCTATGGGCCCCTTAAATGGGATATCGGAAATCGCCAGGGCCGACGACGAGGCTATCACGCCCATCAGGTCCATGGAGCTTTCGTCTCCGATGGACAGAACGGAGGCGATGATCTGCGTTTCGAAGAAAAATCCGTCCGGGAAAAGGGGCCTGATCGGCCGGTCGATGAGACGGGAGGTGAGTATCTCTTTCTCGCTCTGCCGCCCCTCCCGTTTAAAGAAGCCGCCGGGTATCCTTCCCGCGGCGTAAGCTTTTTCCTGATAATCGACGGTCAAAGGGAAAAAATCAATATCTTTCTTTTCCACCTTTGAAGAAACTGCCGTAGCCAGCACTACAGTATCGCCGTATCGTGCTACGACAGCCCCATCCGCCTGTTTTGCCATGCTCCCTGTTTCGAGGACCAGGCGTCTACCCCCTATTTCTCTTTCTACTTTTGTTGACATGAAACCTCACTTTGAATCATTCACGCGATGATTATTTTCTCAGACCGAGTTGGTCTATGAGCTGACGGTAGCGGTCTACGTTATTTTTTCTCAGATATTCCAGATGACGCCGCCGCTGCCCGACCATTTTCAGAAGTCCTCTTCTCGAATGATGGTCCTGTTTATGCGTCTGCAAATGGGCGGTAAGATGGTTGATGCGTCCACTCAGCAGTGCAATCTGTACTTCAGGAGATCCGGTATCTGAGTCGTGCCTACGATACTCATTGATGAGACTCGCTTTTTTCTCCTTTTCCATTCATAACCTCCTTTCATGCAGTACTTGTAAAACACTACAAATTATCACATTTGAGAACTCTTGTAAAGCATTTTATTCATTAAGAAAAAACCATTTCCGGCCTGAACTTCCCGCCGTTCGCACGTGCAACAGCCAGGAGCTTTCCCGAGCCGTCATGAATCCTTACGAGCCCCTCCGGGCGCGTCTCTCTGCAGACTGAACAGGCTACCTCGTTGCCATGCAGTATTTTCCTGGCTTCGAACTCTTCGTAAATCGTGATGGCCGGCAGTTCTGATAATGCGGCATCCAGCGGAATTAGCTCTTTTTCCACGTTTCCCGAGCCGGCCAGGTACGAGAGCTGCTCCACGGTAAGGGAGTCTTCCAGGCGGAAACGGCCGGAACGCCTCCTCACCAGGCGCGCAAGATGGGCTCCGGTACCGAGAGCTTCTCCCATATCAGCACAGAGCGCCCTGATATAGGTCCCCTTGGAGCATCTGACGTGAAGAGCGACCAGGGGATCATCGTAGCCAGCCAAAACGATATCTGAGATAGTCACCTTCCGGGGCTTCAACTGCTCCGCTCTCCCCTGTCTCGCCAGTTTGTATGATGGAACGCCTGACACCTTAACTGCGGAGAAAACCGGAGGCCGCTGTAAAATCGTGCCAGTAAAGCGATCCATGACCTGGATCAGCGTTGCCGCATCCGGGGAACTGTAGTCCCTTTTCTCAAGTACGCGGCCTTCGGCGTCAAGCGTATCGGTAGTGATGCCGAGACGCATTACGACATCATACTCTTTTTCTCCGGCCTCAAGATACTGCGCAATTCTCGTTGCCTTGCCCACGCAGAGCACCAGCACTCCCGTGGCCATGGGGTCGAGGGTCCCGGTGTGGCCTATCCTCTTTTCTTTCAACAGCTCGCGGACCTTCAGGACCACGTCATGGGATGTCCAGCCAGCCGGCTTGTTGATATTCAAAATTCCGTCCATGGGTGATAACGAGTGCTGATCCTACCTCGGACCAAGCTCCTTTTCGATTCGGCCTATGACCGCGCTCTTTATATCCTCGAATCTGCCGTTGAGCGTACAGCCTGCTGCATTCTTGTGCCCTCCTCCGCCGAGAGCCTGGGCCACTATGGATACATCAACCTGCCCTTTTGAGCGAAGGCTCACCTTGTACTGCAACTCCCCGGTCTGGCGAAACAGAACGGCGACTTCTACGCCCTTCACGGAACGCACGAAATTAATGAAATTTTCCGTGTCCTTCGACGTTGTGCCGGTCTTTTCATACAGGAGGTTTGGAACTACGACCCAGGCGATTCTGCCGTCCGCGTTTCTCTCTATCCCGGCGAGAACGTTTCCGAGAAGCTTGATCCTGTTGTACGCGAATGTCTCGTACACGTTCAGGGCCACCAGCCAGGGGTTTATGCCGGTCTCGAGGAGTTCCGCGGAGATACGCAGGGATTGCGGCGTGGTATTTGAATAGCGATAGGACCCCGTATCGGTGAATATCGCTGTGAAGAGACAAAGGGCGATCTCACGATCGATCGGGACCTGCAGCGTTTTGACGAGCCGATAAACCATTTCCCCCGTGGCCGACGCCTTCGTGTCCAGCCAGGTAAGAGGCCACTCTTTCCGGTTGGTCTCGTGGTGGTCGATATCGATGTGTGTGGCCGCGGGATAATCATCATCGAACAGTCCGGTGCGCTGCGGTTCGCTGTCGAGGACGACGAATACGTCGTACGAACCGGCTACCGGCTTTCCCGACCCGACCCGGTCCGATCCGGGAAGGAACTGGTATATCTCCGGCACAGGATCAAGGTTGTGCGCCCTGACCTTCTTGCCCAGTTTTTCGAGCGCCAGCATGAGCGCGAGCTGGGAACCGAGCGCGTCTCCATCCAGGTCCCGGTGGACCGAAATAAGAACGCTCGTATGTGCTTTCAACTCCGCCGCGATGCGGGCCAGGAGGTCACTCATCCCCGGGGCCCTTCTCTTCTTTAATCGAGCGCAGCAGCTCCATGATGTGCGCACCACGCTCCGCCGTCTCGTCGATACGGAACAGGAGTTCGGGCACGAATCTCAGCCGCATGCGCCGGGCCACTTCCGACCTGATGAACGAGACCGCGCTCTTCAGTCCCTTGAGCGTTGCGTTCTTATCGTCCCCGTAAATGCTCACAAAAACCTTCGCGTTCCTGAGGTCGTCCGAAACTTCTACGTCGGTCACGGTGACGAAGCCGATTCTGGGGTCCTTTATCTTGTGCATCAGGATATCGGCAATCTCATGCCGCATCTGATCGCTGACGCGGTCCGCTCTTTTATATGTCGGTTTTGACATGGCAAAATATGATTAGAAGATGTCGATGTGATAATCGATCAGGCTCAGTTCGCGAACTCCGCGGACCATGTTCAGTACGTGATCAAGCGTCTGATTAAGATGGGCTTTATCGTTGCTTACCGCGGCCACTGCCAGAGAGGCCTTCTGCCAGAGATCGTTGTCGCTGACCTCGGCTACCGAAACATTGAACTTGTTCCGTATCCTGTCTTTCAGGCTGCGCAGCGACTGTCGTTTGACCTTGAGCGACCCGCTGTCCGGGATATGCACTTCTATGGTGCAGACTCCGATGAACATAACCTTCCGAATTTATTTTCCCGGCAGCCGCCGAACGTCCGCCGATGTCCCCGGGTGATCAAGAGAGCTTCGCAGCCACCTTCTCGATGGCGTACGCTTCAATGATATCTCCCACCTTGATGTCGTTGAAGTTCTCTATGCCGATGCCGCATTCGTATCCTGCCTGGACCTCGCGAACGTCGTCCTTGAACCTCTTGAGCGAATGGAGTTTCCCTTCATAGATTACAACGTTGTCCCTGATCAGCCTCACACCCTCGGCCTGTCTCGTAATGATGCCGTCAAGCACATAGGATCCTGCGATGGTTCCGACTTTGGACACGTGGAATGTTTGACGCACCTCGGCGCGGCCGAGGACTTTTTCCTTGAGCGTCGGCTCAAGCAGGCCCTCCATCGCGGCCTTGATGTCGTCGATGGCGTTGTAGATGATATTGTACAGCCTGATGTCCACGCCTTCCCGCTGGGCGAGTTCGCTTGCCTTGGGTTCCGGCCGGACGCTGAATCCGATAATGATGGCGTTCGACGCAGCTGCCAGCATCACGTCCGTCTCAGTGATCGCGCCCACAGAGCTGTGAATGACCTTGAGCTTGACCACTGCCGTCGAGAGTTTTTCAAGCGAATCGGCGATGGCCTCGGCAGAGCCCTGCACGTCGGCCTTGAGCACGATGTTAAGCTCCTTGACCACGCCTTCCTGGATCTGAGTATGAAGGTCTTCGAGTGTGACTTTTTTCATCGCCGCCATCTCGCTTGTACGCTGTTTTGCCTGCCTGAACTCGGCGATCTGCCGGGCCTTTCGTTCCTCTTCGAGCACGATAAAGCGCTCTCCCGCGCCGGGGACTCCCGAAAATCCGATCACTTCCACCGGCACTGACGGTCCCGCGGCTTCGACTCGTTCTCCTTTGTCGTTGACGAGCGCCCTGACCCTCCCGAACTGGGTCCCGGACACGAACACATCACCGCCTTTCAGCGTCCCGGACTGCACCAGCACCGTGGCCACGGGGCCGCGGCCCTTGTCGAGCTTGGCCTCTACGATCGTGCCGGCCGCCATCTTGTTCGGGTTAGCCTTGAGTTCAAGCACATCTGCCTGGATGAGAATCATCTCCAGAAGATGCTCGATGCCGATGCGTTTTTTTGCCGAAACCTCGCAGAAGATGGTCTGCCCGCCCCATTCCTCGGGTATAAGTTCCAGATCGGAGAGTTCCTGTTTTACGCGGTCCGGTTTCGCGTCGGGTTTATCAATCTTGTTGATCGCCACTATGATCGGTACGTTTGCAGCCTTCGCGTGGTTGATCGCCTCGCGCGTCTGCGGCATCACGCCGTCGTCGGCCGCTACAACAAGCACGACGATGTCCGTTACCTTTGCGCCCCGCGCGCGCATGGCGGTAAACGCCTCATGGCCCGGCGTGTCGAGAAACGTGATCTCCCTCCCCTTGAGACTCACCTGGTAAGCGCCGATGTGCTGTGTGATGCCGCCCGCTTCCTTCGAGACGACATTGGTTTCGCGTATCGCGTCGAGGAGCGACGTTTTGCCGTGGTCCACATGGCCCATGATAGTGACCACGGGCGGCCTCGGCACCAATGCCTCGGCCTCATCGGCCTTTTCTTCGAGAACGTCCTCCGCGGTCTCTATATTCACCACTTCGGCCTTGAGGCCGTATTCTTCAGCGAGAAGCAGCGCCGCGTCCATGTCCATGGGGTGGTTCTGGGTGGCCAGGATGCCCATGCCCATGAGCTTCTTGATCACATCGCCCACCTTCTGGCCCATAAGCTCGGCAAAATCCTTGACCGTGCTGCCTTCCTGGATTTTGACGACCTTCCTTCTGGGCTTCGTGATCTCTGCTATGTCGGTCTGCTGCGCATGGATTTCTTCTTTTTTGTGCGGCCGCTTTCCTGCGGGCAGGGTCTTGAGGTCCGGAAGTTTCTTGAATGTCGGTTTTTCGCGGAAATCGCGCTCAAGCTTTGTCTCGTATTCAGACTGTTTTTTCTGCCACTTTTTCCTTGAAGGTTTTCCGGGCGCAGAGGGCGGCGCCGGAAGCGGTACCTGCCCGGGCTGCAGTACAGGCATGCCGAATGTCTGCCTCTGGAAAGGTTGTCCGGGACGACGTTCCGTCCGGCCTGCCCCGGGATGTCTTTGTGGGAATGCCTGAGGCCGCGACGGAACAGCTATCGGGGCCACTTCCGGTCTCTTCACCGGGGACTGAACGGTCTGCGGTGTTGTCTGCGGCATCGCCGGCGAAGCCGCAACCCTGGCCGCAGGTGCAGGCTTCGGTTCTTCCGCTTTTACCGGCTGAGCCTGTTTCGGCGGAATGACCGGCGGAGCAGGCATTGAAGGTTTGGGCGGTGGAGGAACCGGCTTGGGTTTCGAGCCGGGCTTTTCAAGGGTAGAGGAGAATTTCCCGATCAAGGCGGCGGCCTTTTTTAGGCGCTCCTCCTTCGAGGCCTGAATGTCATCAACGTCTTTTTTAGGCTTTTCCTTCTCTTTCCCTTTGCGGGCAGCCTTCAGTTTTTCGATCAGGGATTTGGCTTCCTTGTCGTCAAGGCCGCTCGTGGGAGTCTTCCCTGTAATACCCATCTTCTCGAGCACCGAGATGATGTCCTTGCTCTCAACTCCCATTTTTTTGGCCAGTTCATGTACCCTGATTACCGTCATAAAAGTTTACGCCCCCGCATTAGGTAGTAACCTAAAGAAACAACTAATAAAACTATATTATTTTACTCTACCCTTGGATATTTATCAAGTTTTTTAATCGCTCTGCTTCTTTCAAAAGCGACTCGGCAAACCCGTTATCCTCGACGCCGATGATTCCGACCAGTTCCCTGCCCAACATCCGACCAAGCTCATCCTTTGAAAAGAGTTCCATCTCTTTTATTCCCGCTCTCGCTGCGGTCGGAGAGATTTTCTCCCGCGATCCGTCGGAGAGATCAACGGCGTAAAGAACAAACCTAATCCTTCCTTTTTCGATCCCATCGCGCACTGCGGAGTAACCTGCCGAGAGCTTTCCCGCCCTCGCGGCCATGAGCACGAGCGATCGTATCTTTTCCTTCACTGCGGCTGAAACCAGAGAAACGAACACATCGACCGTCAGAGTCGGGCCTTCAACACGCAGAGCGCGGGAAAGATTACCCCTGCTTAAAGCTTTTTTGATACACTCCTCCTTGAGGCA
Organism: Nitrospirota bacterium; assembly: GCA_033854515.1. GTDB lineage: Bacteria > Nitrospirota > UBA9217 > UBA9217 > UBA9217 > JAWOJY01. Next base: position 5,585 of record JAWOJY010000099.1, on the reverse strand, counting down.
TATATACGCACCGCGCCCCGGCAGCTTTTCCCGGTAATCAACGGCCACGCCTGAAGGTCCTGCGACGAGCCTGACTACGTCATTTTTTTTAAAAACGCCACGGCAGCCGATGCACGTTCGTTCCGCCTCGTGTTTCATGCTCTTCCTAATCGGTCCGGCCGTTGTCTCACCCGTTCAGCAGAGACCTGGCCGAAGCGAGTATTTTTTTCGCCGTCTTCTCACCGATGCCGGGAATTGCCAGGATTTCCTCATCGGTCATAGCCGCGATCTTCTCGACCGTGTCATAACCGGCCTCCCGCAGTTGCTCGGCGGTTTTCGGTCCCACTCCTTCGATGCTCGTCAGATCCACTGCCGTCGAGGATTCCGCGGCCGCTGTTTCCGTTGATGCGGCAGCCTCGGCGGCTGCGGTCTCCGCCGCCCCGGTCTCCTCGGCCATCTTGCGCGTCTCCTTGGCAATGGCCTCTTCGATTTCCTGTTCCCGCTCCTTCTGGCGTTCCTGCTCGTACTCCGATTCGCTCAGGATATCGATCTTCCAGCCCGTAAGCTTCGCCGCCAGTCGGACGTTCTGCCCCTTCTTTCCGATCGCGAGCGACAGCTGGGAATCGGCGACCACAGCGAGGGCGGACTTGTCCTCTTCCGTCACCCCGACCTTTTCCACAACGGCCGGGCTCAGTGCCTTTGCAATGTAGACGCGGGCGTCCTCGGACCAGGGAATGATGTCGATCTTCTCGCCCCGGAGTTCCCTCACGACGGCCTGGACGCGGGAACCTTTCATGCCCACGCAGGCCCCGACCGGATCAACCTGCGGGTCTTTCGACGCCACGGCGATCTTGGTGCGGTCCCCTCCCTCGCGCACAACGCCCTTGACCTCGACAATCCCCTCGTAGATCTCGGGTACCTCCATCTCGAACAGCCGGCTTACGAATTCGGGATGGCTCCGGGAGAGCACCACTTGCGGCCCTTTCGAGGTGTCCCGCACCTCGAGCACATAGGCCCTGATGCGGTCCCCCCGCTTGTAGCCCTCGCGCGGCGCCTGCTCGCGGGCGGGGAGGACGGCCTCGGTCTTGCCGAGGTCGATGTAATATGCGCCTTTCTCGTGACGCAGGACGATGCCGTTGACGAGCTGGCCGATCTTGTCGTTATATTCCTTGAACACCACGTCGCGCTCGGCCTCGCGCACCTTCTGGACGATGACCTGGCGCGCCGTCTGCGCCGCGATCCTGCCGAATCCCTGGAACTCGATCTGGATAGGGACCTCTCCCTCCATCTGGGCTTCGGGATAGAGCGCCTGCGCCTCTTCAAGAGTGATCTCTTCTTCGGCGTTAGCAACCTCGGGGACGACCTTCTTGTAGGCATACATGATGATGTCGCCCCGCTTCGGGTCGATCTGGACCGCGATCTTCTGCGCCCCGAATTTCTTTTTGGCGGCGGTCACGAGGGCCGACTCGACTGCCTCGATCACCATTTCCTTCGAGATTCCCTTTTCCTTGCTGATCTGATCAATCACCTGAATCAACTCTTGACTCATATGTCAACACAGCCTCCTGAAATATTAAGCAGAAATTCTTATCCCTTTCGCCGGGTCTGCCTGCTAAAAGTCTACCTCCAGAGACGCCTTCGATATATCGTGCAGGGGGATGTCCACGATGGCATCTTGATCGAGTTTCAGTTTCACGACGTCTCCTTCCAACCCCGCCAGTTCCCCGAGGAACACCTTGCGCCCGTCGATGGGCTGATAAGTCTTCACCTTGATCCTGCTTCCGACGAACCGCTTGAAATGCTCAGGCCTGCTCAGCACCCTGTCCAGCCCCGGAGAGGACACCTCGAGCGTGTATGCGTGCTGAATAAAGTCCTCCACATCCAGGGCGGCGCCCAGGTCGCGGCTCACCGCTTCACAGTCGTTCAAGGTGACACCCGATTCCTTGTCTATATATACCCTCAAGAGCCATTGTGGCCCCTGCTGCCTGAACTCCAGGTCCCATAAAAAAAGCCCGTAAAAATCGAGAATCGGCTCCAACAGCCGCCTTATCTCAGACAATGTCTCGGACATCACTTCCCCCAAATAAAAAGAGCGGGCAAATGAAACTGCCCACTCTTCAAGGCAAAACCCAGAGTGTTAATATTTATTAACATATCGGGGAGAAGAATGCAAGAAAAAAGTTACAAAGCTTGTAGATTTATCTTCTCTGGGTTGAAAACCGGTGTTTTTCGCGCCTGCGAGCGTATCGCACAACAGATCACCATCCCGCTCAGAAGAAAAATCAGGATGAGCGCGGCGACGGCTATAAGGAGGTTTTTCTGCGAAGTTTTCATTCCAGTAATTCATGCGCACATCGACAGAGTTCGCCATTCCCGCGCAAGCGGTAATTTTGAAAATCTGAGTCGCGTCTTTTGGTTCTCAACATTTCGGCGGTATATCCCCGGTCTTTGCGTCTTTATACCATTCGAGAAATTTCATCACGTCAGGCGCACCTTCCGCAGGGGCCCAGGCAGCGATGTTATTATCCTTTGGCTGCACATAGGGCCCCTTTTTTACCTCGAAAAAGACTGTTTCCGGCTCGATTGAAGTTATCGTGTGCCAGGTGTCCGGCGGGATTTCCAGTCCTCTTACAGGCCCGGAAGCGGCGACTTCCATCCGCGCGACGACCCGGCCGATATCGTCGAAAAACAGGACGACCGCTGCTCCGCGCAGCAGAAGAAAAATCTCCCATGTGGGCGGGTCAGCATGCCGGTGCGGACGGATATACGTTCCCGGCTCTATGGCAATACATAATCGCTGTACCGGGTCGTCCAACCGAGGATGCAGATTATGATGCGCTCTCTGTCGCGGCGAAGCAGCGGCCTTCGCGGTAAGTTCACGTAACAGAGCGTCGTCGATGAGTTTCATGCGCCTAGTATACACTGAGGCGGGACCGCGGTGTCAAGATGTTTTGGGAACTGGCATGCAACTGTCTGTCGAAATGGCAAAAAAACTCCTGCGAAACCGGGAGATGCAAAGTCAAAAAGGAAGGCCTTGCGGCATCTTCATGCCGCCTTCTCTTCCAAGATCGCAGCCTTCCGTCGGATATAAATCGTCTTCTCCACCGTGGCATGCACCGCGCCGTCATGATCGACGAAGTCGACATGATACACGCGGTCAAGCTTGGGAACGCGGTCGAGCTCGGCCTTGATGGCGTCCACCTCGCTCTGATCAATCAGAAAACGGGCATAGAGCGTTCCCTTCCCCGGTTTTTTGAACTGGATGCAGGCGGCCTTGTCCCAGACCACATAATCGGGCCCGAGGATATTGACGAGCATCATCATATAGACCGGGTCAATGGCAGCATACATGCTCCCGCCAAAGGTCGTTCCCACGACATTACGCGTTCTCCACGACAGCGGCAGCTTGATCCGCACCTCGTGAAAGTCAGACGCGATATACTGGACTGAGGCGCCGGTACCGACGTACGGAGGGAAGATGTTGAATCCCATCCGCAGAAGTCTTGCTTTGAGCGATTTCATCAGGACTGAATTTCTCCTGATTCAATTATATCACAGGATCAACTGTCCGAAACCCTGTCAGGGAGGATGGGCAAAGATTCTCAAAGGCCGAGAGATGAGATGGGCGATCAGCTTAAAGAGCAACGTCCATTATAGACCTGCACAGGATGCTCCAAATGAAAGTTTTTAAGCCTGCCCTTGAGTTGCATACGGGGGATTCAATGCCCTCATTTCGTGATTTTTTACCCTATAATATGTTGATAACAGACGCTGATCGGCACCAGAACCCGTCGGAGAGCCGGATAGTATTGTTAGTACTATGGTATAATTAAAGCATATCCCGGCTTCTTTCCATGAATACAGAGAGGAGGAAATTCTGATGAAACGCATCACCGCAGTCTATACAAGACCGCTCTCGATCTATCTTGTCGCTGCTCTGATCGCCGCTTCCACCATCGCGGGCCCCGCCGAGGCCATGTTCCTGCCCGCCGCGTCCCAGTTCCGGATCACTCAGCCCTTCGACCGGGCGGATGATCTGGCCAGGATCCAGAGGGCGCTTGAATCCGAGACGCTTCAGCAGCGCCTCATGGATTACGGGCTTTCGCCCGGGAAAACCATGGAGAAAGTGAATGGCCTTTCGGACGAGCAGGTCCATCAGCTTGCCGCGCACCTCGATGCCCTTCAGGCGGGCGGCATGAGTTCCGATAAGCTCATAATTATTTTGCTGCTCGTGGTGCTTATCCTCATTCTCGTCAAGAGCGAAAATGCGGTCCGGGCGGGCTGATCATTGTCCGGATGAACACAACGGCCGTGAAGGGAATTGAGACCGTTCACGGCCTTTTTTTGGTCTCAGGCGTTAAGAAAGCCCGGGTAACCCAAAGGGCTTTTATCCCATCATGTCAAGAGCCATATCCGTCGTCCTTGCCATGGAAGAACCCACTGTCCCCGCCCCTAATCATAGCTTGCCTTCATGAACCGGCCCTGGCTCTCGTTGTACTTCGAGTAAAACAGAAAGACCATCTTCCCGTCCCGCGTGACGGGGGAATAGATCGCGATCATCGGTCGCTCGACGAATGTACGGTCCTCCGTCACTCCCTTGTTATACACAGCGTCCAGGAATTCGCGCTGGTCAACCTTCGGGGCAATGAATACCGAGTCGCTGAGAAGAGAAAAGCGGGTGTCCCGGAGTTCCCGTTCCCAGGTATTGATCTGCAGGTAGACTAGCTTGCCGTTGTACATCTTGGGGAAGAGGATATTGATGTTCTTGATCCTTGGCGCGTTCGCCTCGATCATCCGGAGCAGGTCCCGGATGCCCTCCGGATCGCTCTCCTGTGCGATCTTGTCGGCAATCTTGCCCACGATCTCGGCGTAGGAGCTTTTCAACTCCCGCATCTCGTCGACGAATGCACGGGACGTCTTCTCTGTGTTATAATCATTGATGATGTGCAGCCCAACGGCCGTCGCCGCCGTGATCAGAAGAATCGCGCCGATGGCAACGGCATAAACCCTGCGGAAATCCATCCGCACCGTCGCCCCGACCTGCTCCAGTAAGTAGTCGGAAAGGATGTTCAGGTTCGCGCCGATGTTCAGGATGGCAAGGGCCAAGAGGAGCGCAAGCGCTCCGAAGGTCGTTGTTGTAAAGAACGAATCCGTGAAGGCGCTGAAGATCTCGTATTTCATGGATTCCTTGATCACGTATACCACAAACCACAGGAGCAGCAGCACCGTCAGCCCCAGAATCAGCCGGGACGAGAGCTTCTTCACCAGTACGTCGATCTTCATGTCAATTCCTCCGTACCTTTGGAGTCTACACCTTTTGGAGTCACCCCACAATGTTTATATTTCTGTTCTCCGATTCATGATCTGGCTGACGTAAAAAAGTGCGTGTCGAGGGAAGCAGCGATAGCATACTGCGTGTACCTGTGTTTTTCCGCGGCATGCAATCTTCCGATCTCGTTTCCTTTTGTCCCTGTGGATATATGCAGTGTTTAACTGCTTTTTTCAACGTATCACCCGCAAGAAGTCGTTCCGAAACGCAATAGGCAAATTTTGCGACCAACTCATTCGACCCGCTGCTCAGATCGACGCCGTGCATCTTTGCCCCT
>JAWOJY010000098.1:0-12342 GCA_033854515.1 Nitrospirota bacterium | reverse complement strand
CCTGTGCGCCCGCCTTCTTGAGCGCCTCGCCCGCGATCTTCGCCGCCTCTTCCCAGGTCGCCGGGACGAGTTTCCCTCCCTGTTTCTTCATCGGCGTCGTAATGCGGTTTGCCGATTTCAAAGAGTCAAAGCCGAATCTGCCGATCGCGCAAATGTAACCATTCGACTGCTTCGTGTTCACCTTCACGACGCGGCCGTCCTTCTTGGAAACAACCACGCTGCAGCCCGCGCCGCATGCGGTGCAGACGGACTCGGCCTTCTCCAGCTCCCATTCCCTGCCGTGCTGCCAGCGGTCGCGCTCCATGATCGTATTTACCGGGCAGGCGTCGACGCAGCTGCCGCAGAACGTGCAGCCGGACTCGTGGAGCGGCTTGTCGAGCGCGGTCGAAACCTTGGTGGCAATGCCGCGCCCCATGAAGTCGAGCACGTTCGTGCCCTGCTCCTTGCAGACCCGCACGCAGCGGCCGCAAAGAATGCAGTAGTTGTTATCGATGGTGATGAAGGGGCTCCGGTCATTGAGCTCGTAGTTGAAGCTTTTCCGTCCGAAGGACGACTCGCGGATGCCGAGATCGGCGGCGTAGCGCTGAAGATCGCAGGCGCCGGCCTTGGGACAGGTCATGCAGTCGAGCGGATGGAACGAGAGCACGAGGTCGGTCACGAACTTCCTGATCTCTTCGACCTTCGGGGTCCTGGTCTGGACCTTCATGCCTTCCTTAGTCCTCGTGGCGCATCCGGTGACGGGCGCTTTCATGCCTTCGACCTCGACCATGCACATGCGGCATGCTCCCACGCCGCGCAGTTCCCTGATGTGGCACAGGTTGGGGATATGCATTCCCACGGTCGCTGCCGCGTCGACGAGGGTCATCCCCTCGGGAACGGAGACGGCCTTTCCGTCAAATTCCATGTTCACCATCTTGCTCATAACTTCCTCCATGTTAAGACAAATTCCAAATTGCAAATCCAGATAATTTCCAAAATCTTAAAATCGAGTGACCAAATGTTTGGTAATTGGCGCTTGATTCTTTGGAGTTATTTGTAGTTCGGTGCTTATATATTGGTGCTTATTTTTTACTCCCCACTCCGAACTCAGCACACCGCACTTTTTAGATCGGGCACGTCCCGACCGTATGGCGTTCCGGCTTTCCGGGCTCTGAAGCGGAAGCGTGTATGCCTTCGTCGATGTAGACCGCGCCCTCAGGGCAGACCTTGATGCACTCGCCGCAGTGGGTGCAGCGTTTCTGTCGTATGCGGTACGGCGTAAAGCCCGTTTTATAGGGCTCCTTCTTCTGCCCTTCGATGGCGAAGGGGTTGCACACCTCGCGGCACTTGTCGCACATGGTGCAGCGGTCCGGATCGATCTCGTAGCGCACGAGCGCTGCGCACTCGTGGCTCGGGCAGAACCCCTGTAGGTGTCGATCGAGTTCCACGGCGTGGTCCTTGAGGAAAGCGGCGAGGATGTCGGCGTGGTCCTTGCCTTTCTTGCACATGCCGCCGTCCCTGACGTCTTCGGCGATGCGCCTGAGCTGCGCCACATGCTTTGCCGTTCCCTTGCCTGCCTGGACCATTTCCAGGATCTTGATGGCATTGTAGATGCCGAGCTTACAGGGGTGGCATTTGGAGCACATCATGGTCTTGGGGTCGTCGGAATAATAGAACTCGTGGAGCCTGATCTTCGTTCCGTTGACCGGACACTTACTTTGCTGCTGCGACATGGGCCCCTCCTTTCTTCTCGATAACGATGGCCTGGGTGGGGCAGACGGAATAGCAGGCCTTGCACTTGGTGCAGTAATCCTGGTCGATGAAGAACTTGTCCCTGAGTTCCACCACGGCGTCGAAGGCGCAGGCCGTCTTGCACATGCCGCAGAGGATGCAGTGCTCGGGCCGGATACGGAAGGTCCCGAGCCCCTGACACCGGTGCGCCCTGCAGTACCTGTCGTTCACGTGCTCTTCGTATTCTTCGCGGAAATACTTGATGGTGGAGAGTACCGGGTTCGGCGCGCTGTTCCCGAGGCCGCAGAGAGAGCCTGCGACGATCATCCTGCCCATCTTCTCGAGCCGCTCGATGTCTCCCGCCTCGCCGTGTCCGGATGTGATCTTTTCCATGAGCTCGTACATCTGCCACGTGCCTACCCTGCATGGCGGGCACTTGCCGCACGATTCGTTCTTCGTAAAGGAGAGGAAGAACTTGGCAACGTCCACCATGCAGTCGTCCTCGTCGAGGACTACCATGCCGCCCGAGCCCATGATCGAGCCGACACTTGCCAGCGTGTCGAAGTCCGCCGGCATGTCGAGAAACTGGGCCGGGATGCAGCCGCCCGAGGGGCCGCCGGTCTGGACGGCCTTGAACTTCTTGTCCGGGTTCAGCATGCCGCCGCCGATGTCGAAGATGATTTCCCGGAGCGTGATGCCCATCGGCACTTCGATGAGCCCTGTATTCTTGATTTTCCCGGTAAGGGCAAACACCTTCGTGCCCTTCGATTTCTCGGTCCCGATCCTGGTATAGTAATCGAGTCCCTTGGTGATGATCGTGGGCACGTTCGCGAAGGTCTCGACGTTGTTGAGGTTCGTGGGCATGCCCCACAGGCCGCCGGCAGCCTCGGAGAGCCGCGGAGGCCTCGGGCGGGGCATTCCCCGCTCGCCTTCGATGGAGGCGACGAGCGCCGTTGATTCGCCGCAGACAAAGGCGCCGGCGCCTTCCTTGACCTCCACAGTGAAGTCGAGTCCGCTGCCGAGGATGTTCTTTCCCAGAAGCCCGAGGGCCTCGGCCTGCTTGATGGCGACACCGAGGTTCTTCACGGCAAGCGGATATTCATGCCGGACATAGATATAGCCGTACTGCGCGTCGATCGCGTAGGCGTTGATGATCATGCCTTCGATGACCGAGTGGGGATCGCCCTCCATCAGCGCGCGGTCCATGAACGCGCCCGGGTCTCCTTCGTCGCCGTTACACACGACGGCCTTGACCCTGGCGCCCGATTTTTTCGTATGTTCCCACTTGAGGCCCGCCGGGAAGCCTGCGCCGCCGCGGCCGCGCAGGCCCGACTTCTTGACGATATCGATAACCTCGTCCGGTTTCATCGCGGTCAGCACCTTGGCCAGGCCTGCATAGCCGTCCTCGCGGATGGCGTCGTAGATGTTGCACGGATCGACGATGCCGTTGCGGTGGAGCGCCACGCGTTTCTGTTTCTTGTAGAACGGGATGTCCTGCATCGCGACGTTGGGGTCGGCAAGAGGCACCTCGCGGTACAGCTGCTTCCGGTAAGGCATACCGTGAAGGACTGAGTCGGAAAACAGGCGGGGGATGTCGCTCTCCTTCACCTTCTGGTAGAAAATCTCCTGCGGTTCCTGGATCATGACGGGACCGCGCTGACAGAACCCCTGACAGCCCGTCTTGACGATTTCGAGGTCGACCTGCTTTGCCGCCGCCTCTTCTTCGAATTTCTTGATCAGTTTGTGGGAACCCGATGCCTGGCATGCCGTGCCGCAGCATACCCTCACGCGGTGGGTCTCTTTTTCCTCGCGCTCCTTCCGGAGCCTGGCACGAAGCGCATCGAGCTCGGCCACACTGTTGAGCCGTTTAAACGTGAGTTCCATGTTCGCTCCTTGCCATTGCGATAATGTCGTCGACCATTTTCGGCGTCAACTCGCCGTAGAGGTCTTGGTCGTTCACCGTGGCCACCGGCGCAAGAGCGCAGCATCCCACGCAGCCCACGGTCTCAAGCGTGACGGAGAGGTCCGCCGTCGTCTCGCCTTCCTTGATGCCGAGCTTGTTTTCCATTTCCGTGAGCACGGCCTTCCCGCCCCGGACATGGCAGGCGGTCCCCATGCAGACCTTGACCACGTTCTTGCCCCTCGGTTTGAAGTGAAAATGTTTGTAAAACGACGCCACGCCGTAGACGTTCGACAGGGACATGGACAGCCTGTCGGCGATGGTGCGCATGGCTTCTTCAGGCAGGTAGCCGATCTTCTCCTGGACTTTCTGGAGAACGGCTATAAGGATCCCTCGCTGGCCCGCGGCATCGTCCATGATATCGTTGATCTTGTTCAGATCTTCCTGCTGTAACACCGTTGCAACCTCCTCTCACCTTCTTAAGACAAAGAACCGGTTATTTTTATTGAAATAACCGGGTGTGACTATAAGTTGTAAAAATGTTACCGCGCGCGCGAACCTGTGTGTTACTATAAGTAACGAGCGAGGTAATTTATGTAAAAAAACCTTATGGTAAAGGGAATTGCATATTAGCAACCGATGTTTAAAAAATCAAGAAAAAATGATCTGAAGAACATAAAAAATTTTCATAATGAAATTATATTTTCATATTTCTTCGAAAGTCTCGAAACGAGGCACCTCTCTTTGACTTGGCATGCGACTTGAAAGGAGCTCGTACGTTTGACAGTTGGTGAGTCACCTGCTATCATAAAAAGCGTGGAGAAAAACGCGGCACCGCGGGGATGATACGTAATTCTTCCGTCCCTGTTGACATCGAGTCTGTTCTTGACCCTCCCTGCCCCGTTCCTCCTTAAGTCTCGAACGAATAGGCCAACGGTAAAAAGGTGTACTGTCATGGGCATCCTCGCTATGATACTGGCGGGAGGCAAGGGTGAACGTCTCCACCCGCTCACGCTCCACCGCGCAAAGCCGGCGGTCCCCTTCGGGGGGATCTACCGGATTGTGGACTTCACTCTTTCGAACTGCATCAACTCAGGCGTAAGGAAAATCGCCGTACTCACCCAGTACAAGTCCATGTCCCTCGACAAACACCTGCGGCTCGGGTGGAACTTCTTCTCCGGCGAGCTCAATGAATACATCATCTCGGTGCCGCCGCAGCAGCGCGTGGGAGAGAAGTGGTACCAGGGAACGGCTGACGCCATTTACCAGAACATTTATATGATAGAAAAGGACGCCCCTGACCACCTCCTCATCCTGGCAGGAGATCACATTTACAAGATGGACTACTCCGAGATGTTCCGCTTCCACAGGGAAAGGCAGGCCGACGCCACGGTAGCGGCCATAGAAGTGCCGAGAAAGGGAGCGTCCTCGTTCGGCATTGTCGAGGTGGACAGGGACTACCGTGTCATCGGGTTCGAAGAAAAACCGGAGGACCCGAAACCCATTCCGGGAAGACCGGATCTGGCGTTCGCGTCCATGGGCATTTATCTCTTCAACACGAAAAAGATCGTCGAGCATCTTCAATTCGACGCGCTCAGGGATACGGCCCACGACTTCGGCAAGAACATTATTCCCGAAATGCTGCGGACATCGCGGGTCTTTGCCTACAACTTCATCGACGAGAACAAAAAGGAAGCCAAGTATTGGCGGGACGTGGGGACCATCGACGCGTACTGGGAAGCGAACATGGACCTCGTGAGCGTGGACCCGCTCCTGAACCTCTACGACAGGGCATGGCCCATCCGCACCTACCAGGCGCAGAACCCTCCGGCCAAGTTCGTCTTCGCCCAGGAGAAAAAAGGCGGCAGGCTCGGCATCGCCCTAGACTCGATCGTTGCGCACGGAAGTATCGTGAGCGGCGGCCGGGTGCAGAACTCCGTGCTCTCGCCGAACGTGCGGATCAACAGCTACAGCGACGTGCGAGAATCAATCCTCATGGAGAACGTGGATATCGGCAGGCACTGCCGCATCAGGAAAGCCATTATCGACAAGGACGTGAAGATACCCCCGGGAACGGAAATCGGCTACGATATCAAGGAAGACCGCAGGCGCTTTCACGTGAGCCCGGGCGGCGTCGTGGTCATCGGCAAAGGGACCGCTATCGCGGAGCAGGAAAGCGTTCTGCTGGAGGAAGAAACGGCGTAAGAAAGAAATCAGGCTGCGCTACGCGGTTCTCCGTGGGCATGCTCTCAGCGCCTTGCGCCGTGCTTCACGGATTTACAGCATCTCAGCCAGCTGTCTGATGAGTTTCTCCGAGTCCTTCCACCCCAGGCAGGGGTCGGTGATGGACTTGCCGTAGACGTTCTCCATCACCTTTTGCGATCCTTCCTCGATGAAGCTTTCAATCATAAACCCCCTGATCATGTCCCTGAGCATCGGAGAATGCTGGCGGCTCCGCATGACCTCCAAGGCGATCCTGGGCTGCTCTGCGAACTTCTTGTTCGAGTTGGCATGGTTCGTGTCAACAATGATCGTTGGATTGGCGAGTCCTCGTCTTTTGTACGCCTCGGCAAACCAGATGAGATCTTCGTAATGATAATTGGGAACGTTCACGCCGTGGGGATCGACTGCGCCCCTCAGCACCGCATGGGTCAGAGGGTTTCCCGGGGTCTTCACCTCCCACCGGTTGTAGCTGAAAGTATGAGGGGCCTGGGCCGCCTGGATTGAGTTGAGCGTCACTTCCATATCGCCCGACGTCGGATTTTTCATGCCCACCGGAACGTCCAGTCCGCTGCAGGTCAGCCGGTGGGCCTGGTTCTCTACGGAACGGGCGCCCACGGCCACGTAGCTCAGCACGTCTTCCAGATAAGGATAGTTGCCGGGATAGAGCATCTCGTCCGCTGCCGGGAGGTGCGACTCCCTGAACGCCCGGAGGTGCATCTTCCTGATGGCCCTGATGCCTTCGACGATGTTCGGCTCTTCCTGCGGGTTCGGCTGATGGGCCATGCCCTTGTAGCCGATACCCGTGGTGCGCGGCTTGTTCGTGTAGATCCGGGGGATGATGATGATCGTGTCCCTCACCTCGGCCTGGATCTTCGCGAGGCGTGAGATGTAATCGCACACGGCGTCCTCGTCGTGGGCCGAGCAGGGGCCGATGATGAGCAGAAACTTGCCGTTCCCTCGGGTGAAGACGCGCTTGATCTCCTCATCGCGTTTTTTCTTGACATCGGCTAGGCTCTCCGACAGCGGCATGGCCGCCAGGATTTCCTTGGGTTTCGGAATTTCCCGAATGTATTCGAAACTCATTGGATTTCGTGAAACCTCCTCATGTCCTCAATTAACTGAAATCGGGTGAACGGATTACGGTTACGCGCTACGTTCCGGTTTACGTCTTTCGGTTACGGTCACGATGCCCGTCTCGTAATCGTAACGGTAACGTTTCATAAAGACGAACAACGTCGCCGCCGGCCGAAACGGGCCTCGTTGCCGATTTCCGAACGACGCGTGTTGGTTGTCCGGTGCTATGCAGTATAAAAGCCGATTCTGATCAAGTCAAGCCCAAAAAAGGGAAATCCCGACGCCGGACCTCTTTTCCCACTGTCGGATCTTACTTCGCCAGAAAACGGCTGAGATATCGTAAGTTCAAAAAACTCTGGCCTTTTTCAGTGCAATATTGTATAAATGGCATGCCATGGCTAAGAAAAATCCGCAGGCACGGAGACCGAAAAAAGGGAAAAAAGACGATCGATGGATCGTCATCGGGATCGTCGTCTTTACGCTCATCGTGGCGCTCACGCTCTGGGGCCCGCTCAAAAAATTCCGGCACACGGAGCATGTAAGGCCGCCGCACGCGAAAAAACAGGAGATCGTCGCGAAAAGACCCGAGGTTAAACCGGAGAGCAAGCCTCCTGCACCCCGAGCGCTCCAGCCGGCGAAGCCGGAAGAAAAAGCCAAGGCTGCGCTCGTCGCCGTCGTGATCGACGACCTCGGCCAGGACGTCAAGCCCGTGACGGAAATCCTCTCTTTGCCCGCCAGGATAACCTTTGCCGTCATGCCCGGTCTGCCTCATTCGAGAGACATCGCCGAGATGGCGGAAAAAAAGAACCGCGAGGTCCTGCTCCACCTGCCCATGGAGCCGAAGAACGGGAACGGGAAGCCCCAGGCCCCGGGCATCCTGCGCTCCGACATGACGCCAATGGAATTTATGGCCACGATCAGCGAAGACGTCGAATCGGTGCCCGGCGCGGTGGGGGTAAACAACCACGAAGGCTCGGCGCTCACGGAAAACAAGGAGGCCATGAAATTTCTGATGGCCGAGCTCAAGGCAAGGAACAAGCTTTTCCTCGACAGCCTTACCAACCCCAGGAGCGTGGCCTATTCCACGGCCAAAGAGTTCGGCCTCAAAGCCGCCAAGCGGGACGTGTTCCTCGACAACGAAAGCAACAACTCCGGATACATCCACGGCCAGTTGGAAGAGCTTGCCCGCATAGCCAGAAAGCGCGGCTGGGCCATCGGCATCGGCCACCCCCATCCGGCCACGATCGAAGAGCTGCGGAAGTGGCTTCCGGAAATCGAACAACAGGGGATAGAAATCGTGCCGGTGTCGAGATTAATGCAATAATGCCGGGAGGGATAAGCGGCCGGGGTGGAAGGGGAAAAAATGAAATTTCTCGACCCATATCCTCTCCCCTCGCCGTTCACCATTCAAGCCGTACGATAAATCATGTTCACTCTTGGAATTGAAACCTCATGCGACGAAACAGCTGCAGCCGTACTGCAGGACACCAGGGTCCTTTCAAGCATCGTCGCCTCCCAGATAAAGATCCATGAAAAGTACGGCGGTGTGGTGCCGGAACTCGCATCGCGGGAGCACATCAAGAACCTCTTGCCCGTCATCCGCCTGGCGCTCACGAGCGCATCGGTTGAACTCAAGGACATCGGCCTCGTCGCGGTCACCTATGCTCCCGGCCTGATCGGCGCCCTGCTCGTCGGCGTGTCCGCCGCCAAGGCAATCGCCTACGCGCAGAATATTCCCTTCATCGGCGTCCACCACGGCGAGGGCCACATCCTCGCCGCGCAGATAGAGTACCCCGGCATCGGCTACCCCTACGTCGCGCTTCTCGCCTCGGGAGGCCATACCGCCCTTTACCATGTCCAGGAATTCGGAAAGTACAACATGCTCGGCCAGACGCGGGACGACGCCGCGGGAGAGGCGTACGACAAGGTGGCAAAGCTGCTTGACCTTCCCTACCCCGGCGGGCCGGTGATCGACCTCTTGGCGCAGGAGGGAAACCCCGATGCGGTAAAATTTCCGCGCAGCCGGCCCGAAGGATACGATTTCAGCTTCAGCGGCCTCAAAACCGCTGTTCGAAACCATGTTGCGCTCTTTAAGAGCATGGACAAAGGCATCGATCCCGCGCTCGATATCGAAGACGTGGCGGCAAGTTTTCAGGCGGCGGTCGTGGAGACCCTCGTCGGGAAAACCATCCAGGCCGCGGTCGAAACAGACGTGAAAAAGATCATCGTGGCTGGAGGCGTCGCTGCAAACAGCTCGCTCAGAAAAAGAATGAAAGAGGCAGTAGAGGATCGCGGCATGAAGCTCTACCTTCCGAGCATGGCCTACTGCATCGACAACGCGGCCATGATCGCCCTCACCGGCTATTTGCACAACCAAAAAGGGGAAAGCTCGGGACTGGACCTTAATCCCAGGGCAAGCATGCCGCTGTAACTTTTTTGTGGGCACGCGGTATCGCACACAAAAAAGACGGCGCGGGCTTGAGGACCCGCGCCGTTCATCATCCGGCTACAATTCTTTTCTATTTCACTTATTGTGCGACGAAATCATCCCTTCTGTTTTTCTGCCAGCATGCTTCATTCTCTTCCCCACAGACCGGTTTCTCCTTGCCATAGCTGATGAGAGATATCCGCCTGGCGGAAACACCCATATTCTCAAGATACTTCATGGCGCTCGTTGCGCGACGCTCACCAAGCGCCAGGTTGTACTCCTTGGTGCCCCGTTCATCGCAATTGCCCTCGATTTTGATCTTTACGGCGGGGTGAGCCTTAAGCCACTCGGCATTGGCCTTCATCACAGACTTGGCATCATCCCGGACAGATGCCTGATTATAATCAAAATGTATCGGCTCCAGTCCCCGCACACTGGATGCCATCTGCTCGTTATTCCCTTCGCGTCCCTCCTGCCCGGCTTCCGATGCCGCCTGCTGCGCCGACGGGGACACGGCCTTCCCGTTTTGCGCTTCCGGCGTCGAGGAAACCTGGGTGTTCTTCGGACAGCCCCAGAGTGTGAGCATACTTACCGACAATATGAATGCATAAAGCGTAATCCTGTTTTTCATAATAAAATCTCCTCTTTTGAATTGAGAAAAGTTATTTTTACCAAATATGAATTTGAGAGGACGATTATGCGGAAGGAGGAGAATGGCCCGAATAGAGAGGTTGAAATCCTTTGCGGATGGCCTGCGGCTCTTCAAGCGCCACGGCCAAGCTGAATACAGCATGCACCTGACGTGGCAAAGCGCCATCAGAAACGAAAACATCCTCGAAAGACGATAACTTTAAAAGATCGTTTTCCGACAGGACGGCCCGCACTTTTCTGAGAAGAACTCTGTCTTTCTCATGTTCATGCGCTCCGTCATCGCGGGTATCAAAATGTGCGACGATAAGTTCCCAGAGAAAAACGTGCACGCTTTTCCCGTCCAGCGCCACGTCCTTCGGCAGAAGACGAATTGCATCTATCCTTTTCTCAGCGAACGCTCCGGTGAGCGGTGAAATCGCGTAGACGATAAAGTAGAGGAAAAATAAAGAGCTGAAAAGCTGTTTTCTTTTTAAGAATGACATCATGGGGAAAGACAGCATCGCTTTCTGCATATTGCGTGTCTGATGATAACAAAACAGCGATGGCTATGTCAAGATAATCCCTGCGTTCTTTATCTTTCATGGCTGATTGTGCTGATTGGGCCGAAGGCAATATAGGGCACGATCTGGTGTTTCTGAAAAAAGGCGACAAACGATCTCAACAACGAATCGCCAAATGATCTTCAGACGCCGGTCTTCAAGCGATGGCGGCAACAAATAAAATGTGGACTGAATTATGCACTCAGCAAGGTTATGGCATTGGTGTAATTTTCATGGAGAAGTTTGATCCAGCAGCCAAAAGAGGAAAAGATCTGCTATGAACCATCCACATTAGATACGTATTTTCATTGTCCCGCTTTATGGGCCGCCCTCCGGGGCCTGCGTGGCTTTTCTGATAAAAACACCGGCTCCGGATTCATCCCGATTTCAGCCAGCGCGAGCGTGCTTCTCCATAAGTTGCTCCTCGAACGCGCCCCGAGAACTGCGGCAAAAAGGAGGCCTTTCCCGGTATCGATGGCGCACACGAAACAGTGCCGTGCGTTTCCGGTGTAACCCGTTTTCCCGCCGATGATATTGTCCTTCTGCCAAAGAAGTTCGTCCGTATTCTCCACGAAGAGTTCCCTCCCCCCGGTGGTCCTGATCAAACACGCTTTGGTCCCAAGAATCTCCCGTATGAGAGGATAGGAGAGCGCGGTCTTCATAATAAGGGCGAGATCGCTGGCGGTGGTATACTGGGTCCCCTTTGGAAGCCCGGACGCGTTTGCGAAAAGCGTGTTGTTCGCCCCGATCTCTTTCGCTTTCCGGTTCATCAGGGTCACAAATTCCTGCTCCGAACCGGCGGTCGCCTCCGCAAGGGCCACGGCAGCGGAATTTATGGAATTCATGAGAGCGAGATGGAGGAGATCGGAAACCGTCATCTCATCATCGGGACACAGTCTCGGCTGAATGGAACGGACCGCTGCGGCGTTCCTGCTTATCTTCACTTTCGTCGCGGGGTCGAGGCGGTCGAGGGCCACCATGGCGGTGACGAGCTTGACTGTGCTCGCCGGGGCGAGTTTCGCATTCGGGTATTTTGCATAGAGAACGGCTCCGGAGGAATCCATGACGACTGCAGCCTTTGCGGGGACTGCTTTCCAGGATAAGGCTGCTGACGGCTTCGCCGGAATGAGCAGAATGAGTGCGATAATGACAACGGGATATATGTTTTTCAATTCAACCTCACATTTATCAAGTTAAGAAGCCACATTCTTCTCAAAACGGCAAGAAAGTTTTCACCGCCAAGGCGCCAAGAGCGCGAAGAAAAACACAAATCATGAATTCAAAATCTTGAATCTTTTCTTGGCGTCCTTCGCGACCTTCGCGTCTGGTTCAAAGATTTTGGTTCCGGCATGTCCAGCTTAGTTCGAGTCTTGGGCCCCTGCTCTCCAGTGCCGGGGGCAATCTCCACGGGGCGTAGTTTATTCTCATTGAACCCTATTGTCAATTATGAATTTCAATGCATTAAGGCCCGCGGAGATGATTGGATATGTTTCGCGGCGGGCCGCGGCGATGTCTTTTGTCTTTAGTCCGTTACGAATGAAATTCTTGCCAAATGGAAAGAATTTTTGCCGCAAAAAAGGCGCAAGATACGCAAAAAAGAATAAATTTCTTGTGCTTCTTGTGCCTCTTCGCGGCTATCGATTTTGATTTTCTTTGTGCCTTTGTGTCTTCGTGGCAAATTTTGGTTCCGGCTTGTGCGGATCAGGACTAATAGAACCGGCGCGCTTCAATGAGGTGCTTTTTATAGTAGGGATCGAGAAGACTGTCGGTCCTGACCGTCTTCCCGGTGTGCGGGGCGTGTACGAAAAGATTGTTGC
>JAWOJY010000097.1:0-13724 GCA_033854515.1 Nitrospirota bacterium | reverse complement strand
AATTCATCAATGAAAGAAAGTGCAAAGAAGGGTAATTATTGGGGATGCCGGTTCCCGGGAAAAGAGCTGATTTCAGAAGGAAACGTCCGCCAGAAGGTATTGCAAGAGCAGCATGATATTCAGAATTGATACAACTGCGGCGGTGCACCAGAGCAGAATTCTGTCCCTGGTCGAGTTGGCGAACTTCCCCATCACCTTTTGAGAAGAAGTCAGAAAAAGGAGAGAGAAAATCGTGAGCGGGAGCTGGATGCCGAGGATGACCTGGCTCCAGATGATTCCCTTGAACGGGTCGCGTATGAAAAAGATCATGAGAAGAGCTCCGATCAAGGTCATGAAAATGCCGAAACGCGAGTGGTTATCGGCGGGGTCGTAGGGCTCCATGAAAATCCCGGAATAGATGCTGCCCCCGGCAACGGCTGCCGTGATCGAAGACGACAGCCCGGACAAAATCAGTGCAAGCGCGAATACCGTGGCGGCTAAATTCCCGAGCAGGGGCTTGAGGGCTGCCTGGGCCTGGGGCAATTCCGTAACAGCCACCCCGTTAGCGTAAAAGACGGATGCGGCAACGAAGATCATTGCGCTGTTGATTGCCCAGCCTGCTCCCATGGCCGAAAGAGTATCCAGAAACTCGAACGTGAGCTGTCTTTTTATCGTCTCGTCCGCCTGGAGATGCCATTGCCTGCTCTGTATGATCTCGGAATGAAGGAATATGTTATGAGGCATTACTACGGCCCCGAGCACGCTCATGATGATCGGCATAGAGCCGGAGGGGGATGAAGGTATAACCCAATCTCTGAACGCCTTACTCCACTCCGCTCTTACGAGGCTGAGTTCAAAGAGAAAGGCAAGTCCTATGAGGGAGACAAAGCCGATGATCCATTTCTCGAGGTTCCGGTAGCTGTTCGAAAAGAGCATGAAGGCGGCGAAGAGAGCCGCGAGTATAGACCCGGCGTAGAGCGGCAGTCCAAACAGCATCTGGAGGCCTATTGCTGCACCCAGTATCTCAGCC
Organism: Nitrospirota bacterium; assembly: GCA_033854515.1. GTDB lineage: Bacteria > Nitrospirota > UBA9217 > UBA9217 > UBA9217 > JAWOJY01. The sequence continues at coordinate 12,715 of JAWOJY010000097.1, read as the reverse complement.
AGGGCCGTAGCGACAGACGCGATGACCGCGCTGAGGAGAAACGCCCGGCTGGTCCATTCCGGCATGAACTTGGTAGATGCTTCGGAAAGACAGAGCCCCGTGACAATGCCGAGATGTGCGGCATTGTGCTGCAGGAGAATGAGCATAAGAGTAGAAAGTGTGACGACCCAGAGCAGGTTATAGCCATAGAGCGAACCGGCCGCAATATTCGCGGCCCAGTTGCCGGGATCTATGAAACCCACCGTAACGAGAAACCCAGGACCTATATACTTGAGTATATCGCCGGCTCCGAAAGCCGGTCTATGTTTGACGGGGTGGTTGTCCATCAATGATTACAGCGCGTTCGAGTACGTTAACTAGCCCGTAGAAAAAAAGAGCCGGAGCGGATCGTGCAGGCGGCCCTTCACGAGTCCGGTCTAAACGTGACTTTGGGAACAGGCACTATGAAAAATGTTCTTGTCGTGGATGTGAAGTCTTGATTACCGACGGTTTCCTTCAATCACTCTGTGGAGCGTCTCGCTGAGATCTTTGATCTTGTAAGGCTTGACGACCACGCCTTGGAACCCGAACTCACTGCAGTTGGCCATGATGGGATCGTTCGAATAACCGCTCGATACGAGCGCCTTTACGTCCGGATCGATTCCTCGGAGCTTTTCTATCGTTTCTTTGCCGCCCATGCCTCCCGGTACAGTCAGGTCCATGATCACCACGTCGAAGGGACTGCCCGATTTCCGGGCCTGCATGTACTGTTCGATGGCTTCTGAGCCGTCACGGCAAGACTCCACGTCATAGCCCATGTGCTTCAGCATCTCGCTTACGACCTCACTGACTACGTCTTCATCGTCCATGATCAGGATCCTGCCCCTGCCGGGCGTAAACATCCCGTCGCCGCTCTTCAGTGAAGGGACGGTCTTTCGTGAAGCGGGAAGGTAGACGAAAAAGGTCATTCCTTTTCCGATTTCCGATTCCGCCATTATGCAGCCGTCGTGGTTCTTGATAATGGAATAGGACGCCGCAAGCCCGAGTCCGCTGCCCTTCTTTCGGATGATAAAATAGGGATCGAATATTTTCTGGAGGTCCTCCGGCGATACTCCGTCCCCCTGGTCTTGGACCGTTATCTTGATGTAATTCCCCGGCTCAAGCGGAAGACCCTGGTCGGGCCCCACTGAAAAGTTTTCACATGTCAACCGCACCGTTCCTCCGCCGCTCATGGACTCGACGGCATGAACAACCAGGTTGTTGACTGCCTGCAGTATCTGTCCTTCATCGATTTCCGCCGGCCAGAGATCATCGGGAATTGACACTTTCCCTTTTATCACGCTGTCTTTGAGCGCCAAATCGGCAGCATCTCTGATAATTTCACCAACAGAAGTAAGATTCTTTACAGGCTCGCCGCCTTTGGCGAACGTCAGCAGTTGCTGGGTCAGCGCCTTGGCCCTGTTGCACGATTTCTCCGCGGTGGAAAGCCGCTGCAGGATTTTGTCCTTGTCATCGGGATCGAGCATGGCAAGCGAGATATTGCCCATGATGCCCATGAGAATGTTATTGAAATCATGGGCGATTCCACCTGCAAGGGCTCCGACGGATTCAAGTTTTTGGGCCTTGGCCAGTTCCCGTTCGAGTTTCTTTCTCTCGGTAATATCATGGACTGACGCCAGCCATCCTGCGACTTTTTCGGCGCCTTTACGCAAAGGAGATATCAACAGCAGGGCATCGAACCGCTCCCCTTTTCGCCGCATAAACCTCACTTCAAAGCTGCCCGATACAATCTCGCCGCTCGTCGCCATTCGCAGAATGTTCCGCATATTGCCTACTTCTTCCGGCGGCCAATACGGAAAGGGCGCGGTCTTCCCCATCAATTCTTCCGCACGCCATCCCACCATTTTACAGAAAGCGGGGTTCACGTACATGAGTCGCCCCTCGAGATCGACTGCATGAACGCCAGCCAGCATGGAATCCTCGATCGCTGTACGGAAGGTGTGCTCGGCTTTGATCAATTCCTCTGCCCGGGTGCGTTCGATGATCTCCTGCTGGAGGCGGTTGCCTGACGTTATGAGCTCGGACGTTCTCTCCTCTACTCGTTTCTCCAGTTCATCATTGGCCTTCTCAAGGGCGTCCTTGCTCCGCTGAAGCGCGGTACTCGTTTCCCGATCGAAGAGCCTCAGAATATAGACCACGCAGAACGTTGCCGCCACGGCGCACAGGGCCCTGATCACCTGCACCGGGAACCCCACAGCATCGAGAAACAGGCTGTAATTCAGCATTGATGCCGGGAAGAAGGAGGCTTCGGGAACGATCAGTCCCGCAAGTACACCATATGCCAGAAACACGCCCGCTGCGGCCTTTAGACACCGCTTCGCCGCCTCCGGGCGAAAACTGCGAAGCTCGGACGATTGAAGAAGCAGCGCATAGGACGTCAGCACGGTACCAGGCAGGCCGAGTGCGTATCGCGCCCATATGTCGCCTGCAAGGATTCGATCGCTGCTCGACACCACAGCGATGGCCCAAAGCATGGGAAGGGCAATCGGCAAGACCGCTGCGGGGAGAGACGACTTCTCTTTCAACTCGACAATACTCCGCGTGCCGAATTGGATGAGAAAATAAAAAGAAACCGGAAGGAGAACAAATCCGGCGGCCTCGAGAGGTAATACGCCGACAGGGCCCTGAATAAGGATGAACATGCCGATCCATTCATTCACCCCGTGGGTGATTCCGAAGACGCCAAGCAGCCGAAGGTGCTTTGCCAGTTTGAACGCGCTTTCCTTCCCGGGGTAGAGAAAAATAGAGAATCCCAGGATGAAAAACACGAGCCCATAGATAAAAAAAACGAAAATCATGCTCTTGCACCTGCACCTTTTTGCTCCATGGAAACAGGTAAAGTCCGGGTGAACCCGGGAAAACGATATGCTTATTAGTATATCAAATCAATTCGTCAGCTTCCGAAAAAATCCTTTTTCAAAGGAGCAGTGAAAGGAGGACAACGTTTTAGGATAATAAGAGGAATGCTGCTGGCCGCTGACGGGGAGGAGAAGCACGGCTTTTATGGCCGGACAACACGTTGTGCCTGAACAGCTTCGTATCCATGACAGGACTTTCCACCCTCATCTCCCAGAAAAAGAAAACCGCCGTCACGGACGAAACCATGAAGGGCGTAAGGAATGAAGCCAGTGTAACGATCAGGAGACGAGGATTTCTTGTTTGCTTCATTGTCATGGTGTCGTGCAGTACAGGGAAGAGCAGGGTAAACTTTACTTCGGATCACAAAATAGCCGCATACTTCCGCGTGTATCTTGCCGATCCGTTTTCTCCAGGTGGGAAAAGTAATGGAATTATGGAGTACGACAGGTCCTCAGTTTATCTCCGGTGCATTCATAGATCTCTTCGAACGCCGCTGAAACTTTGTCGAAGGCCCTGAGGGCGTCAGGGTGAAAGTGCGACGGCCGTACCTCGTGAAGTTTGTCGCCGCCGCCGCCAAGGATGACGGTGCACGCATCTTCATGGGTACAGGAAGACTTGTAGGTATGCATGGTGCGGAGCGCGTCGTACACGTCGGCTATCTTGACAATCGTGCCTTCGACGGGGATCGACTCCCTAGCCAGGCCCGCAGGATAGCCACTGCCGTCCCAGCACTCATGATGCGTCAGCGCGATGTTCCTGGCAACGCGCAGAAGAGGCGAGTCTCCGAGTATCTGCGCTCCGAATAACGGATGTTTTTTGATCAGTTCGAACTCATGGTTTGTGAGTCTGATCGGCTTTCTCAAGAGGTCGGGGTGAATGCAGATTTTTCCGACGTCGTGGAGTTGGGCCGAATAGGAAATTTCCCGGACAAAATGGCTCGGGAGGGCCATCTGCTCCGCCAGGGCCCTCGCGTATTCGTTCATACGGAATACATGCGCCCCGTTGTCTCCCTGAGAGTCTGTGGCCAGAGCAAGCGCCTTCGCCGTGACCAGAAAGGATTCCGTTACCGTCAGCATATCGTTGGCCACGGCGCCGAGAACCCTGCCGGGCAGAAAGAATCCTTTCAGGATAAGGGCGTCCTGAGCTGTGGCCGGCCTGCCGTAGTTAAAGGCCGTTACGTAGACTCCTGCATGAACGAAGCCGGTCAGATTGTAGATTGTGCCGGTTACCTGGAGGAATTGCGGCGGGAAGAACGATTGAAAATCATCGAGCCGGCAGCCCCTGTCGAAATAGTTGATGTGGGACAGGCCATTCTCCGCTTTGATCCTGAGGAACACGGAGGACTCCGGGATCCGCGTCCCTGCGCCTATTTTTCTTACGTCGCCGTTCACGGCAGCGTAGATGTCGCAGTTCAGGCCCGTCGTGCCGTCCGGAGCCGCAATCATCAGGTACGAAGGCCGGTCCCGCTCACCTGTCGACCTTCTAAGGAGCCTGCGCGCAAGGTTGTCCTGCACCTTCCCGCCGTCGAAAGACAACGGCTCGAAACAGCGAAGCACCGATTCCATTCCCGAGAGCCACCCCTCGAGACTGCTCATGGCCCTCTGCGCAGTGAGTTCGCTCTCTTTCACGCGCAGGACGTTCCTGATCCGGGCGGCCGCGGCTTCGCGCAGCACAGGCGTGGTTATGTAATCGTGGGCCCAAGGTTTAAGAGCTTTGAGATGACCAGGCTTGATATCCGGCCGGATGATGAGAACAGCGCATAGATCGGAATTTCCGCTGGCGCCGGCAAGAGAGCGAAGCACCCCGCCGCCGTTCGCCAACGCTGCATCGCAAAAAATCAGACTCGGTTCTTCTTTTTCGAGAACCGTCGAAGCTTCGGCCAAAGAACCGGCCTTTGCCGCCCTGCATCCGTTCGTCAGAGCCGCATCGGAAATTGCGCAACAATCCGCCTCATTCCCTGACAGAATGTATATGAGCGGTTTCACGGCTTAAATTATAGCATTCCGTGATGGAAAGTCGAGAAAAAAACAAAAATTTGACAAATTTTATTTGTTTTATCGCATATTTTTTATTTCCGCTGTTTCTTGCGCACATATACATGGTATTCGCCGTTCTCTTTTACGAGTCCGAGGTATTCATTTCCCGTCATCTTGCACCAAGCCGGCATGTCCTTTTCTATGCCGTCGTCGTCCGACTGCACCTCGAGCACCTGGCCCGGCTTCATCTCCTTGAGCCTGTTTGAGGCCTTATAAATCGGCATAGGGCATGCAATTCCCACACAGTCGAGGATATCGTCAGGTTTGATATCTTTAATATCCATGCATGAAATCTCTCAGCCATTACGGGTTCTACCGCGTGAACGGATTAACTTTCAGTTTTTTTTATTTCGTGTTCAGCATTGGTCCGCTATTCCATCTCGTGCTCATGGCCCGATTCCTGCGGCAGTTTCACGGGTGAAGGAACGCCTTTTTTTTTGTAATAGTCGTCGAGCGCGGATTTGAGCGCTTCTTCGGCCAGTACCGAACAATGCATCTTTACCTTGGGAAGTCCGCCGAGCGCCTCGGCCACGGCCTGGTTCGAAATCTTAAGCGCCTCATCGATGTTCTTGCCCCTGACGAGGTCGGTCACCATGCTGCTCGTGGCGATGGCTGCGCCGCAGCCGAAGGTCTTGAACTTGGCATCGGTAATGACGTTGTTGTCCACCTTGATATAGAGGCGCATCACGTCGCCGCATACCGGGTTTCCCACGGTGCCCACGCCGTCGGCATTCTCAATTTCCCCCACGTTGTGAGGGTGTGCGAAATGCTCCATCACTTTTGAACTGTACTGTTCCATTCGTTCCTCCTCATCTGACCTTTTCTTTCTTTATCATATCTTCATAGAGAGGCGACATCTCCCGCAAACGCTGTACGATGGGAGGCAGCTTCTCTATTACGTAGTCGATGTCGTCCGCCGTATTTCCCGTGCCGAGCGTCATGAGCAGCGTGCCGTTCGCCACGGCAGCGTCCGTGCCTATGCAGACGAGGACATGCGATGCCTTGAGGGAGCGAGAGGTACAAGCCGAACCGCTCGACACCGAGACCCCTTCCATATTCAGGAACAGGAGCATGGACTCTCCTTCCACGTACCACATGGAAACGTTCAGATTGTGGGGCAGCCTCCTCGTCGGATGGCCGTTCACGACCACGTGGTCGATTTTCTCCAGGAGCCCCCTCTGCAGCCTGTCCCGCAGCGATGAGACATAGGTCGCCCGCCGCGGAAGCTCGGCTGCGGCAAGTTCGGCGGCCTTGCCCAGACCGACGACGGCCGGCACGTTCTCGGTCCCGGCGCGCCGTCCGTCTTCCTGAATGCCGCCCTCAAGCAGCGGTTTGATCCTTATCCCTTTTCGCAGAAAGAGCGCGGCGGCTCCTTTGGGCCCGTAGAACTGATGGCCGGAAAGGGAGAGTGCGTCCACACCGAGCGCTTTTACGTCCACAGGGACCCAACCGACGGACGCGACGGCATCGGTGTGGAAAAGCACCCCCTTTTCCCTCGTGATCTTTGCAATCTCCTCGATGGGCTCGATCGTGCCGATCTCGTTGTTCGCATGCATCACAGACACCAGGATCGTGTCCTTTGTTATGGCCTTTTCCACGTCACCGGGATCAACGAGCCCCTCTTTGTCCGTCTCCAGGTACGTGACGGCGAACCCGGACTTCTCGAGTGTCTTCGCCGGATGAAGAATGGAAAAATGCTCGATCTGCGAAACGATGATATGTTTGCCTTTCTGGCTGTACGCCTGGGCCAGTCCCTTGAGGGCGAAATTGTTGGATTCAGCGCCGCTCGACGTAAAGAGTATTTCCTCGGGCCTGGCGCCGATGAGCGCCGCCGTCTCCCCCCTCGCCTTTTCGACGGCATCCTTGGCCTCTCTGCCCATGTCGTGCAGGCTCGAGGGGTTGCCGAACTTGCCGGTAAAATACGGCATCATGGCCTCCACAACTTTAGGATGGGCCGGCGTCGTGGCCGCATGGTCAAGATAGACTTTTCTCACGTTAACACGCCCCCTTTCCCGCTAATACCGCTTTCTTCTTCGTTTTCGACACCGCCTGACTCTGGTTGAGCAAATCGTCGAAACTTATGCTGTCGAGCGCCTCTTCGATCTTGGCGCCCACCTTTGCCCAGACCATTCTTGCAACACAGTCATCGGCCTGATAACAGTCTCCCGATTCGCCCGGTTCCAGGCAGTGGGACAGGGCTATCGGCCCTTCAAGGGTGCGCACGATGTCTCCAATGGTCAACTCTGAGGGTTTCCTCGCAAGCAGATACCCGCCGGACGGGCCGCGAACACTCTCGATCAGACCTGCTTTGCCGAGGCGATGAAGGATCTGCTCGAGGTAGGAAAATGAGATCCCCTGCCGGTCTGAGATTTCCTTGATCGTGATCGGCCCTTGACCATAATGCCGGGCGATTTCGTACACTGCGCGCACCCCGTACTTGCCTTTGGTGGATAACTTCATACCGTTACTCCGGACGGAGACCTGTACATCATTTGCAAAACAGGAGCCTTTTGCTCCGTGACTTAAAAATAACAAACTTGACTGTTTTTGTCAAGTATAATATATTCGAAATATTCGAAAATTTTTTTTCGAAACTCCACTTCACATTCCAGGGATTTACTTTTATATTGTTTTTTCGCCTCATTTGTATTAATCTTTGAGTGTAGACTAAGGGGATGGTTTATGCATACCGATGAATACGAGATCTCACTTTCGCGCGAACTGAGCGTGTGCAAGAGCACCATAAAAAGGATACGAGAGTTCCTCGCCATCATGGAAAGAAAACATCATAAAACAACGGAAGCACTCATAAAAGAGCTTCAGAACGGCGAGATCACGGAGATAACCGACGATTTCACGGCCTGGCAGAACAACTATGAGTCGCTCAAGAACTGGGAAGGGCTCCAGCGGCAGTATGAAGAGATGTTTCGCGCAATGAAGATTTAGCTGAACCGGCCACGGAGAGATGGCATGGAATTTTCTGCGTCATGCTCCTCCTTTATGTTATACTCCCCTCATGCGGAATTCCGCCCCTCACAATCCGGTTACGAGCAAAGACAACAGCGCCGTAAAATACCTGCGCTCCCTCTCCGACCCGAAGCTGCGTAAAAAGGAAAAAGCGTTCCTCATTGAAGGCGTGAAGATGGTTGAGGAGGCCCTCCGGGACGATCTTGGTGCCAGGATGGTAGTCGCCGCTCCTTCGCTCGTGCAACACCACGGCAAGGGCGTGCTTAAACTGGCTGAGAGCAGGTCTGTGGATATTCTCTGGATATCCGAGCGACTGATGGATGCAATATCTGAAAGCAAAACCCCGCAGCCTGTAATGGCGGCCGTAGAGCTGAAGGACCATTCAGAGAATGCGCTCCTTGCCCATAGCTCAGGACTCATAGTAATCGCCCACCAGCTCCAGGACCCGGGCAACCTCGGGACCATCATCCGGACCGCCGAGGCCGTGAGCGCGGCAGGAGTGGCGATCACGCCGAACACCGTTGACCCCTATAATTCAAAAGCAGTAAGGGCATCGATGGGCAGCATCCTGCGCCTGCCTGTCGTTCGTATCGGCAATTTGACCGAGTTTATCAAGACCTGCAAACAGAAGGGATTTCAGACCGTAGCGACGGTGTTGACCGGCGGGAAAACCCACTTCGAGCTTGATCTTACGAAGCCGACGGCAGTGATCGTCGGCCAGGAAGGCGCGGGACTGCCGCAGGACATTCTCGCAGACGTTGATCACCACGTTCGTATTCCCATGGCCGAGACGATCGACTCTCTGAATGCAGCGGTATCGACAGCCGTGTTTCTATATGAGGCGTTGCGGCAGAGAATGAAGAAAATGTCTGGTGAGTGAACGGATCAGTTCCTCCTACCAGGGGCAGAGAAACAATTCTCATCGCCGAAGACGACGTTCGGACCCCGAGAGATCCGTGCTTTCCCTTCAGCAACTCACCGTCCCCGCACATTACTCTGCAGGAGTGATGATTTCCTCTGCTGTCTTTTTCAGGGGGAGAGAAACTGTAAATGTCGTTCCTTTTCCCGGTTCGCTCGTCACCGTGATGTATCCGTTATGTTGTTTCACGATTCCATAGACTATCGAAAGCCCAAGTCCCGTGCCTTTTCCCGGCTCCTTCGTCGTGAAGAACGGCTCAAAAATCTTTTTCATCGTCGCCTGATCAATGCCCTCGCCGGTATCCGTCACGGCTATCTCGGCGTAGTCTCCAATCTCTCCAAAGCCGTGGGTCCTGAGAAAGTCGCCGTCCATTTCTGCGCGGCGCGTTCCGATGACCAGGCGGCCCCCTCGGGGCATGGCGTCCCGCGCGTTTGTAGCAAAGTTCATCAGCACCTGCTCTATCCGCCCGCTGTCCGCCGTAACGACCAGAGCTTCGTCAGAGAGCCGCACCATGAGGTCAATGTCTTCTCCGATGAGCTTCGACAGCAAGCTCTCCATCTTCCGGATGATTTCGTTGATATCGACGGGCATGGGGTTCATGATCTGTTTTCGGCTGAAGGCAAGAAGGCCCTGCGTGAGATGAGCGGCATTATTCACCAATGCGTCGATCCGGTCCACGTAGCCGCGCAAGGCTCCGTTTTCCGCCGTTTCCTCCTGCAGGATGGACAAATAGTTGACGATCGCGGTAAGAATGTTGTTGAACTCATGAGCAATACCGCCCGTAAGCCTGCCCACTGCCTCCATCTTCTGGGAATGGAGAAGCTGCTTCTCCAGGTTCCGCTCCGCCGTCACGTCGCGGAGAATTCCCCGGTATGCGACTACCGTTCCCGTGTCGTCTCGCACGGCTGTTGCGGTTATGTTGATATCCAAGGGATCTTCGTTTTTTCTCCTGAATTTCACCTCATGATCTTTGACGAATCCGCGGCATTCCATGATCTTTTTAAAACTGTCCCTGTCCTGCGGATTCAGGTACAGGTCCCGTCTCACGTTGGAGGCGAGGAGTTCCTCTTTCGATGAGCACCCGAACAATTCTACACCTGCGGGATTGATGTCGATGATTCTGTCGTCCGGAGTGTCGATGAATATCACGTCCTTCGATTCTTCGAAGAGCGTGCGGTATTTTTTTTCAGAAGACCGAAGCGCGTCTTCAACACGATTCCTCCGTTCGAGCATCGTGTTGAAAGCGGATGCGAGTTTGCCGACCTCGTCCATGGTCTCCACGGGCACGAGGTCGACTTCGCCGCCCACCCCGAGGGCATGCACGCCCGCGGTCAGTTTTTCCAGCGGCCGGGTCATCTTTTTCACTTGCCAGTAGATGAAGACCGCGCTGGCGAGAATGAAGATGAGGGTTATGATTGCATTCCTTTCGACGATGCCCAGGATTTCTTTTCGCTGCATCTCTTTTTCCAGCAAAATTCTCACATACCCTATCGTTTTTTCCGTCTTCTCCGCGCCCGTGTCGCCGAGGTAAAGCGCCTCCTCGACATTGGGGTAGAGGCTGAGTACCACGGGTTTGACGAATTCCAGCGCGTGTTTCGATTCGTGCACTACGGTGGCGGTCGTCGGGTGCGCCGGAAATCCGCCCGTGAGCGCTTTCATGTCCCCTGCCGGGTAGTGAATGGACGGATCTTTCTGCACGAGGTACAGCAACCGGAGATCGGCGCCGTAGATTGCAACCATGACGACGTGACGTTGACCGATGATTCCCGCTGCAACGTCCCTCAGCAATTCCCGGTTTTCCGCAAACACCCCGACGCGCGAATTGAACGCGAGCAGTCTCGCAAGCATGTCTCCCTCACCCGTAAGCTCATCACGGACTTTGTCTCCCTCGCGGATTACTGCGAACACCGTGTACATTGACAGTACCGCAATGATGACGATAATGAAGGCCGTCAACAGTTTGAAGCTCAAGCTCTCTTTGAATGGAAAAGGTATTTTGCGCATAGGATCATTCGGCTTTCCGGACAATATCGGGATTGAACCGTAAACCCATTTTTTCCGCCACCTTCCTATTGATGAAGAGATGATATCCGTTCGCATAAGGCCTCAGGGGGGCCTTCCGGCCCTCCGACAAAGCCTTCGCAATTTCTGCTGCCTGGACCCCCATGTCGAAGGGGTTCGCCTGCAGGGCAGCCACCGCACCCATCTCGACATACTTGCGGGAGAAAGAAAATACGGGGACCCTGTTCTGGAAGGAAAAAAGCATGATTGAATCGACCGTCTCGGGATTGACCACGGTGGAATCGGGAATCATCCAGAGAATGTCCACGGCGTTCCGCATCTCCTTCAAAACCCCGGACACTTCCCGGGCGCTGCTGACGCTGCGCATGACGAGCTCGATCCCCATGCGATCGGCGATCTCAGCGGCTTCTTCCACAAAGGAGCCGGTGTGCCGGAGATCATAGAGGACGCCGATCTTCCGCGCATGGGGAAACATCTGCCTTATGGTGGTGAGGTAGGCGTCCGGCGAGATGTCCATGCTGACGCCGGATATGTTGGGAGATAAGGCGGCGGTCTCGGACGGCATGACCATCAGGTAGATCATCGGGCGGTCCTGAATGGATCTGACTTTCCTGAAGGAGTTCGTTCCGACGGCAACAATTACGTCAGGTTTCGTCCCAAGGACTGCTTCAGCCCCTTCCCCTTCGAGAAGATCCACTTCATTTACCGTGCACAGGCACGCACTCTTGAAACCCAGAATCGCATCCTGATATGGTTTTAAATCGGTGTCTTTGACGACGGTCACTGCGAAAGCTTGGGCAGGGATGGAGTGGCTTAGCGCCGATACCGCAAGCGCGGCAGTTACGAAGACGGTATATCTTTTAGCGGCGAGTAACCACCGGAATATGGGATGCATTGTTTTGCCGATTGTTATTTCTCATCAGCTCTTTCGTAGAGCATGTCCTGAGCAAGCAAGGCTCCGAGCGTCGCGTCGAAATATTCTTTTTTGCAATCGACCCCGCTCATCTCGCCGTCGCGAATGAGCTTCATATACTTGCATCCGCCGAAGCACAGGGGCAGATAGCTGCAGGCGAGACACTCCTCGTTCTTCCAGTCGTCCATGTGATGCAGCCGGCTGTAGTCGATCAATCCGCTCTTGACGTCGCCGACGCAACAGTGCTTCCTTCCGATCAGGCATGGGCATTTATATAACGTGCCGTCGTAATTCACGACGATGCTGTCGTCAAGCCCTATAAGACAGGGAGAGGGCACGATCTTCTGCGTGCGGTATCCCCTTTTCAGTATCTCCTGCCGGAGATGGAGAGTGGCCTCGACGAGCCAGGGCTCGTTGACCGACTCGCATCCGTCGTGAAAGTCAGGCGGCGCAAACTCGCTGCTTTCGTTGATGACAGGGTCGAATTTGACCATGGGGATCCTGTCGGGAGTAAGGCCCCTGTCCGCAAGATGGTCGAGGAGCCGGGGGAACTCCCGGTAATGTTCTTGCGTGAAATTTCCGCCTATCTGAACGTGGATCATATCGCACACGTCCCTGATGTTCCGTACGATTACATCAAAGGACCCCCTGCCGGACTTGAAGGGCCTGTACAAATTGTGGATGTGTTCCGGGCCGTCGAGCGTGACCTTTGCGCCTTTCAAACCGAGGGGCGTCAATTTCTTTACGACCTCGGACGTCAGGTACGTGCCGTTGGTCACGAGGGCAAAGCTGTATTTCAAGCCTTCCCCTTCAGCAAATGACCGTATTTTTTTGGAAATCCTGACAATACGGTCCGTGCTCAAGAGCGGCTCGCCGCCGTAAAAAGTGATCCTTATCTCATCTTTTTTCGAAAGGTCGCTCCTTCTCACAAAATCGATGAATTGGCTTTCGGTCTCGTCC
>JAWOJY010000096.1:0-34024 GCA_033854515.1 Nitrospirota bacterium | reverse complement strand
CAAGGTGCGTGACCAGATATTCCGCGCCGAGTGCATCGGTGCGTTCAAGGTCGATGACGAGCTGTTCAATGGATTTTTCGTACAGATCAGGCTTGGACGACGCAAGGTTTATAAGATAGTTGGTATGAACGAAAACCGGCCCGATATCCCACTGCTCGCGCAGCTTTTTGAACTCCTTGATATCGTCCTTATCGAGCGGCTTGACGGTCCAGCCGCGTGGGTTCCTGCTGAATATCTGCATGCAGGTGCAGCCCAGTTCGTAAGCGCGCTCGACTGCGCGTGCAAACCCGCCGGAGATGGAAACATGAAATCCGATTCGCATATTATAGCCACAGAGGGCACCGAGAAAAGATTCTCATTTTTTCTTGCCGCGAACGAACGCGAATAAAGACCAAAAGCTTTTGCCACTGATTTACATTCACATAAATCTCCTCAAGCCCGCCGTAATCAGTGTCTCTCTGTGTCCGTGTGCGACTTATGAAGGCATTGTTTATTCGCACCAGTTCATGCAAATTCATGGCTGATTACTGACCAATGAGTTTATTGAATTCCCCTTCGGTGATGACTTTTACTCCCAGCTCCCTCGCCTTGTCCAGCTTGCTCCCCGGATCTTTGCCGACCAGAACATAACTCGTTTTTTTCGACACCGACCCTGCCGAGTGACCGCCCATGCGCTCAATCATATCCTCCACCTCGTCTCGTGGCCGTAAGAGTGCGCCGGTTATTACGATGGTCATGCCCTCCAGTGGTCGCTTCTCCTTCTTCACACCTGCGCCTTCGTAATCGGGATTGGAAATCTTCACGCCAAGCTTTTTCAACGTGTCGAGGGTCCGAAGGTTTTCTTTGTCGTTGAAAAATTCCGATATGGAAGCGGCGAGTTTCTCGCCCATCTGTTTGATCTCCGTGATGCGCTCCGGCTTCACGTGGTAGAGGTCTTCAAGGCTTTCGAAATTCTTTGCCAGCAGCTTTGCTGCGTACTCTCCCACGTGGAGGATGCCGAGGGCGTACAAAAACCGCGCAAGAGTGATCTTCTTGCTCCTCTCGATGGCATCGATCAGGTTCTGGGCAGACTTCTCCGCGAACCGCGGAAGTTCAAGCAGTTGCTCCTTCTTGAGTTTATAAAGGTCAACGAAGTGTTCGATGAGCCCTTGGTTATAGAGAAGCTCCACATTCTTCTCGCCGAGATGTTCAATGTCCATGGCTCCCCGCGAGGCGTAGTGAATGATCCTCTCCAGCACCTGCGCCGCACAGTTGAGGCCGATGCACCGGTACGCCACTTCCCCTTCTTCCCGCACCACTGCCGAACCGCACACAGGGCAGCGCTTGGGCGGCGGAAATTTCTTCTCCCTGCCGGTCCGCTTTTCCTTGATGACCGTAACCACATGGGGAATCACGTCCCCTGCCCGCTCGACCACAACGGTGTCGCCGATGCGGATGTCCTTGCGTTCGATCTCGTCCCAGTTGTGGAGCGTGGATCGGGATACCGTCACGCCCCCGATCCGCACCGGCTTGAGAACAGCCACGGGCGTAATGGTGCCTGTCCTGCCCACGCTGGCGAAGATATCTTCAATGACGGTCGTTCCCTGGTGCGCCGGGAACTTGTACGCGATGGCCCAGCGCGGCTCGCGGGTCTTGAAGCCAAGCTCCCGCTGGAGCTGGAAGTCATTCACCTTGATGACCGCGCCGTCCGTCTCGAAGGGGAACTCAGGTCTTTTCGTCTCAATCTTCTTGATGGAGTCGATGACTTTTTCGATTCCTGTGGCTACATCTAACACCGCGGGCCCGGGGAAATGGGCCTTTTTGAGCCAAGCTATGAAGTCCGAATGGCTCTTGAAGTCAATGCCCTTCATATAGCCGACTCCGTAACAGGCCATGTGGAGCTTCCGATTCGCCGTGATGGAAGAATCAAGCTGCCGTACTGAGCCTGCCGCGGCATTTCGGGGATTGGCAAAAAGCGGCTCGCCGGTCTTCTCACGCTCCTTGTTCAGCTTCTCGAACTCGTCAATGTCCATGTACACTTCACCGCGGATGTCGATCTCGTCCGGGATGGTGTCCACGCCCTCGATTTTGAGCGGGATCGCCTTAATGGTTTTTACGTTCTGGGTGACATCTTCCCCCTCGTATCCGTCTCCTCTCGTTGACGCTCGATCCAGAAGACCCCTTTTGAACGTAAGTTCCATGGCAAGGCCGTCGTACTTGGGTTCGACAGTGTATTCAATCTCACTGTCGGATTTGAGGAACCGTTTCACGCGCTGGTCGAACTCACGAACTTCATCGTGGGAAAAAGCGTTGTCGAGGGAGAGCATCGGCTCCTGGTGTCGTACTTTTTCGAACTTTTCGAGGGGCGGGGCGCCCACGCGCTGCGTGGGCGAATCGGGAAGGACGTAATGGTGTTGCTCCTCAAGTTCTTTGAGTCGCCTGAAAAGACGATCGTATTCCTCGTCCGAAATGACTGGTGCGTCGAGGACATAATAACGGTAGTTGTGTTCGTTGATCTCTTTGGCGAGCTTTTCGATCTCTTTTTTGGCATCTGCTGGAATCTTTTCCATGACGATCTCCAAAGTTGATTTGATTCCCTCAACTCTCGCTTTTTTCCTCAAGCTGATAATCCTTTATCTTCGTGAGGAGCGTCTTGTAACTCACCTGGAGGACCTCGGCGGCGCGGGACTTGTTTCCGCCTGTCTGCTTCAACACGTGTTTGATGCGGCGGGACTCGGCAATACGCACTGCCGCCTCGGCAACGGCATGGAGCGGCCCCTCCATGGGAACGCTTTCCGCGAGTGCGTCCATAATACTCGACTCGCGGATTCCCAGGTCCTGCGCCCTTATCGTGCCGCCTTCAGCGTAGATTACGGACCGTTCGATCACATTTTCAAGTTCCCGGACGTTGCCCTTCCAGGGAAACTTCATGAGAATGTCCATGGCCTCATCTGATATAGTAAGCGGTCCCTTCTTTACCTCGGCCGAGTACTTGTGGAGAAAATGCTGTGCCAGCGGAAGGATATCGTCCCGTCTCTCCCTGAGCGGCGGGATATCGATAGGGAATACGTTCAGCCGGTAATAGAGGTCTTCGCGGAAAAGTTTTGACTCTACCGCCTTGACAATGTCTTTGTTCGTCGCCGCTACGACGCGCACATCGATCTTTACCGGCTTTCCGCCGCCCACCCGTTCGATTACCTGTTCCTGAAGAACGCGCAGCAGTTTGGCCTGAAGCGCCAAATCCATGTCGCCGATCTCGTCGAGAAACACCGTGCCTTTGTCGGCGAGCTCGAGCTTGCCGAGCTTTCTCGCGTCCGCCCCTGTGAAAGCTCCGCGTTCGTAGCCGAAGAGCTCGCTCTCGAGCAGTTCCTTCGGTATTGCCGCGGAATTAATTGCCGCAAAGGGCGCCTCTTTTCGCGGGCTCAGATAGTGAATGGCGCGCGCGAACAGCTCCTTTCCCGTTCCGCTCTCACCGTGAATGAGCACCGTAGCGTTCGTAGGCGCCACTTTCTGGACCCTTGAGGTTATTTCCTGGATCTGGCTGCTCTTGCCGATGATTTTCGGAAAACCGATTTTATCGGCAAATTCTTCCTTAAGCAGAATGTTCTCCGTGGCAAGACGGGTTGCGTCGAGCGCCCGTTTGATGAGCACAAGAAGATGGTCGGTATCAAAGGGCTTTGTCAGAAAGTCGTGGGCCCCCTGTTTCACGGCCTTCACCGCTATCTCGATCGTGCCGAAGGCGGTCATGACGATCACCGGAAGAAGAGGGTTATCTTCCCTGACCACTTTGAGGACTTCAAAGCCGTCTTTCTTGGGAAGCTTGAGATCGGTAAGCACGAGGCCGATCCGTTCGTCCGTAAGCTTCTTAATACCCTCGGCGCCGTCCCTGGCGGGGATCACCTGGTAGCCTTCCGCCTCAAGCGTCTGCTTAAGCATGTCGAGCATGCTTTCCTTGTCTTCGATGACCAGAATGGTATCCATAAATTTAATACGAATTACAATCTCACGCCGAAACTTCAAAACTCAAATTTCGCCTCGCACTTTGGTCATTCGGCTTATTCAGAATTTAAGATTTCGTGCTATTTCGTGCTTGAAATTTTGCGTCATTTCTTCGGCAGCGTCACGATGAACGCCGCCCCCTGGCCTTCCCTGCTCTCCGCCTCGATCCGTCCACCATGAGACATGATGATCTTATGAGCAAGCGCCAGCCCAAGCCCTACGCCCTTGTCCTTGGTCGTAAAAAAGGGAACAAATATTTTTTTAAGCTTGTCTCGTGGGATGCCGCTGCCGGTATCTTTTATGACGATCGTAAAATCTCTGCTGCCCCGTGATTCTATGCTGAGCGTACCTCCGTCCGGCATGGCCTCAACCGCGTTCTGGAACAGATTCGACAGCGCCTGCCGCATGAGTCCTTCATCCACGGTCGCTTCGCCGTCGTTCAGCTTCAGTACAGTTTGAATGCGTGAACCGGCGTCTTTTGTTTGAAGAACAGCCGTAACACAGGTCTCGATCAGATCCCTGATATTTACCCGAACGCGGTTGAGCGACGCGGGCCTCGCAAAGGTAAGCAGGTCGTCGATGATCCGGTTCATGCCGTTGATCTCGGCGGTGATGTCACGGATAACCGCCTGTGTCGATGGTCCGGTTTTTTTCGACAGAAGATTGAGGTAACCCGAGATAACCGCCATCGGATTCCTCAGCTCGTGGGCTATACCGGCGGACATTTCCCCGAGCGCCGTTAACCGCTCCCTGAGTTCAACCTGCTCCTGAAGGCGCTTCACTTCGGTAAGATCGGAAAACGACAGTATGACGCCGAGGGCGTTCCCCTGCCTGTCGGCAAGGACAGCGGTGTTGAACCCGAGCCACTTCTTTCCTTCTTTCCGGTCGAGCGCCGTCTCCATCCTGGCCGAGGGATGTTTTTTCTCAATAGTCTCCCGAACAGCTTTGCAGATTTCCCGATCGCCGAAAAGATCGCTGCAACTTTCCCCCGAAGCCTGCTGCGGGGTAATACCCAGTATCTCTTCCGCTGCATGGTTGAATGTCGTGACGAGGCAGTTCCTGTCGAACGTGATGACACCGCTCGTCACGCACTGGAGGATATTTTCATTATAGCTCTCGACGTTCTCGGCCCGCTGTTCGGCGAGCGCCTTCAGCCGCTGGAGCTCTTTTTCTTTTTCTTTGAGCTGCTTGGTGACGTCATGGAAAGCATTGATAATGAACGTCGTATCTTCGGTCTTTTCCCGCTTCTCGTGCTTGATGCCGAGTTCATGGCGATAGCGCCGCGATATGCCCAAGGCGAACAGAACGCCGATACCAACGATAAGCAGTCCGAAAAGCAGTATAGGGAAGGTATTGAGGATCATAGGCGGATAAGGCCCAGATACCAGGAAATGATATCAAAGCCGTAGAACGTCGTCACAACAGCTCCCAGGGCAAGAAACGGTCCAAAAGGGATCACTCTGTCCATGCGGTGCCTGCGTAACGCAATGAGAGCGATCCCGACGACCGACCCTGTCACAGCGCCGAGCATGATGGTGAGGAGCGCCCCTTTCCACCCCAGGAAGCTTCCGACCATGCCCATGAGTTTAACGTCACCGCCGCCCATCGCTTCGATATGCCTGAGCTTCTCCCAGGTCCACCCGATGGCGAGGAGCGGAGCTGCGCCGAGAACGAGCCCGATGAACGAATTCAGAAAGCCCGTAAGGTACGGACCAGCGTGCGGAACGAGGCGCCCAAGCTGAAAGGGAAGTGGATCGGCCAGTGCCGACATGAAGAACGGAGCAAGAGTCAGCCCCACGAGCATTCCCGGCAGCGTGATTGCGTCGGGGATGATCTGGTGGTCAAAATCGATGAAAGTGATAACGATCAAAGATGAGCAAAGCGCCATAACGAGCAGGGTCTCGCCGCTCAGCCAGAACTCGCGGTAGATCCAGACGTAGAACAGCCCGTTAAGAAGCTCGACAAACGGGTACCTCAATGAAATTGGCTCGCCGCAGCTCCTGCATTTTCC
Organism: Nitrospirota bacterium; assembly: GCA_033854515.1. Lineage (GTDB taxonomy): Bacteria > Nitrospirota > UBA9217 > UBA9217 > UBA9217 > JAWOJY01. Next base: position 28,035 of record JAWOJY010000096.1, on the reverse strand, counting down.
CCGGAGAACGAGGAAACTGATGAGCGGTATATTGTCGTAGAATTTTATCCGGTCCTTGCATCGCGGACAGTGTGACGGAGGGCTGATGATTGAACGACCGCGCGGAAGCCTCACAATGCAGACGTTCATAAAACTGCCTACGATGAGACCGAATATGAAAGCGATTGCGGTGATCATGCGACGGTCTCCTCCGTACGTCGCGGCGACGGTTTGAACTCAGCCTGTTCGCTCCTGAGTTCGGCATTAAGGTCTTCGAGCTCCTTTTCACGCCGTACAAGCTCGGCCAATGCCGCAGCTATGTCCTCGTTTTTTAGAAGCTGTTCTCCCTGGTTCATCATCGCTTCATTTCTCATCAGTTCGACGGCTTTGCGGCCGACGACTCTGTGGAGTTCGTCGATCCTGGCCAGGACTTCGTCTATCCGGATGCGCAGGCGAACGATATCGAGTTCCACTTTTACTCGTTCCGATACCGTGGCTGCGGCAGCTGCGAACTTTTCGCTTCCTTTTTGCAGATTAACGATGGCCTTTTTCCAGATACTCATGTCAATACCCCGATATCCCGCGAAAGCTGGGGAGCCGGTCGCAACGGACCGCGACATTATTGCCCTCTCTGTTATTCACGCCCGACACCTTGCATCTGTTATTGAATGTTATGTACTTTATCAGAATAGCATGAAAATATCAACCCACACCGATAAGTCCGAGCCTCCCCTGCCACTTTTTGCGCACAAGTTCTCTGGTCTGAGAATAGTTCGTAAGCTTGGGATCGCGTTTTATGAGATCGAATGCTTCAGCCCTGGCCCTTTCCAGAAGATCGGCGTCGCGAATGACGTTCGCAGCCCTCAAGTCAGGGAGACCCGACTGGCGGGTGCCGAAAAATTCTCCAGGCCCGCGCAGTCTCAGGTCCTCTTCCGCAATCCTGAACCCATCGCCCGTCCTGGCGAAGGCATTCAGTCTCTCCCTTGCCTCTTCGGCAAACATTCTGGGCCCCATAAGAATGCAGTACGATTGGTGGGCACCCCGACCGACCCTGCCGCGGAGCTGGTGGAGTTGGGCCAGACCGAACCGTTCGGGGTGCTCGATCACCATGACCGTGGCATTCGGTACATCCACGCCCACTTCGATCACCGTTGTGGAGACAAGGATATGGATTTCTCCGGCTTTGAACGCAGCCATAGCGGCTTCCTTTTCGTCTCCTTTCATTCTTCCGTGCAGAAGCCCCACCTTCCAGTTCGGGAAAACGTTTTTTTGCAAGTGGCCGGCCATTTCGGTCGCGGCCTTGAGGTCGCTTTTCTCGGTTTCTTCCACAAGAGGATAAACGACGTAGACCTGCCGTCCTTTCTCAAGTTCGTTCTCGATGAACCGGTATGCTTCCCCACGCCTCGATTCGAAATAGAGACGTGTGATGACGGGATTCCTGCCCGGCGGCATCTCGTCGATCACCGACACATCGAGGTCGCCGTAGACCGTGAGCGCCAAGGTACGCGGTATGGGCGTTGCGGTCATGACGAGTACGTCGGGATTGTAACCTTTTGACGTAAGCGTTGAGCGCTGCATCACCCCGAAACGGTGCTGCTCGTCGATAATGGCCAGTCCGAGGCGGTTGAATTTCACGTTTTGCTCGATGAGCGCGTGCGTCCCGATCACGATCCGGGCAGCGCCGGACTCGATCTCGGCTAGCAGCATATCCTTTTCCTTTTTTCTGAGCCCGCCTGTGAGCAGACGAACGGTCAGGCCGAGCGGCGCCGCCATTGTCGTGATGTTTTTGGAGTGCTGCTCGGCAAGTATTTCGGTCGGCGCCATAATGCATGCCTGGTACCCGTTCTCGACGGCCACGAGCGAGGCAATCATAGCAACAATCGTCTTACCGCAGCCCACATCTCCCTGCACGAGCCGGTTCATGGGCCGGTCTGATATCATGTCTCTCTTGATCTCGGCTATGACCCGCTCCTGGGCGCCGGTCAACGTGAAAAGGAGGTTTTTGCGAAGCTTCTCCTCAAATGCGCCCGCGGCCTTGAATGAAATCCCTTTTTTCTCTACCGACACGCCCCGCTTCCTGAGCGCGAGACCCAGTTCCAGAGAAAAGAGTTCCTCGAAGCTCAGCCGACGGTGAGCGGCGCTCATGCCGCGGTTCAGTACGGCAATGTCTTTTTCTCTCGTGGGAAAGTGAACTTCGGAGAACGCCTCGGACGCAGGCATCAGAGAGTACTTATTAACGAGATAATCAGGGAGCATTTCGGGAACTGAGTTGCCGCATGAATCGATGATCGACTTCATCATGGTCCGCAGGTAACGCACGGAAAGTCCCGCAGTCGTTCTATAAATGGGAACGGTCCTGCCCGTGTGAATCAGAAGACTGTCTTCTTCTCTTTCATCGATGACTTCATATTCCGGATTGTCGATCTGCGGCATGCCGCCGCGGTAAGGATTGGATTTTACCACGCCCGATAGGATCACCTTCATGCCGGATTTGAATGTCTTTTTCATGAAGGGTTGATTGAACCACGAACCGATGAGCATTCCGCTTCCGTCTGTAATCAGGAGTTCGAAGACCTTAACGCGCTGCCGTTTGGTAGACACCACCTCGGCGGAAACCACTTCTCCCGCGACAGTCTCGAACGACCCGAAAGTAAGACGGCCTATCTTTTTGAGATTTCCCCGGTCCTCGTAACGCCACGGAAGATATGTCAGCGCTTCTCCGACGGTCGATATCCCGAGCTTCTTGAAGAGTTCAGCGCGCTTTGGGCCTATGCCCTTGCAAAACTGTACCGGTGTGTCGAGTTGGAGACTCGAAAATGGCGCCGTGCTCACCGGGCGATGCCCCTCTGATGCTTTGCGCGGCTCTCCGGTTTCCCGTAGGGCTGGGGCTCGTGTCATGCCTTCGAGCGAATCGATCAGCTCGGTAGCCCGCACAATGCTTTCTTTTTTCTGTTTCGGCGTCAGGCCGTCGAACCCGGAGAAGATATTCTCAAGCTCGTCAAGGCCGTCGCGTGTGCCGGAAATACGCCGCAACTCTTCCACCTGTTTTCGGATGAACGGTTCCATAGCGGCGAGGCTCGAGACGTGGGCAAAGTTGTCACGCGCTGCGAAGGCAAGCGGTTTTCTGATCCTGTCAAGAATTCTCTTAAGATCATCCATGGACGCGTTTTTTCAAACAATTTTCCCCTTGCAAAGAAATTAATCTTATGGTAGCATACGCCTGCTTTTTAAGCAATTATTTTTACGTACGGAGGGCTCGTTCAGTGGCAGGTACCTGTGAAATCTGCGGCAAGGGAAGTCTCAAGGGAAACAAGGTAAGTCACGCAAATAATAAAACGAAGAAAGCATCGCTTCCGAATCTGCAGCGTGTGAAGGCAGTAGGGCCCAACGGCTCCCATATTCGCATTCATGTCTGCACGCGCTGCATCCGGTCCGGCAAAGTGAAAAAGGTCAGTTAACTTTTATCACTGCTTTCTCAATTTTTCTCCCGTCCCCTTCCGGACGGTTTTTTTATTTCAGACATGTTACTCACGCCTTTGTAGCCCCTGAACCCGCGAGGCCGTCGTCATCCAGCGCCAATGGTGCAAGCCTCGATAAACGCCCATGTTCATTTTATACGTGGTGAAGTGTGAGGCGGGCAATCCGTGCGGACCATGAGTTCAAGCTACGCCTCGCAAACCCACCGGAATACTGTACATCTATTATTAAAGCCCGGCCCGCACAAGATACAGCCAGTTCGCGACAACGAGCAGAATTACGCCTGCCCTCATTCGGTTCTTCTCTCTTTCCGACAGCATGAGTTCTATCCTTGGAAGGCCCATAATCAGAGAAACGACGCTCCACAAGAAAAAAAACAGTGCGCTGACAAGCGCGAGCGACACGAGCGGGTTCGCAGCAATCGAACCCCGCAGGTCGCCGTATGACAGCCGAACAACCGACCTCGTGGCACCGCAGGTCGGGCAGGGAAATCCAAAGAATTCCTTGATCAGACACGACGGAAGCAGACGTGCCACGGGCAGCAGTCGAGCCGACAGCAGGCCGGCCAGGGATATTCCGCCGTAAATAATGCCGAACTCGATTTGACCGGATGAGCGTTTTTTAAATCCGATACGCATGGCTGCATGAAGACGTAGTCCGCAGGGGAAAAACCGCCTGCCTCTGCCTGCTTGAGCATATCACTGGTTGTTATAAAGTTACTTCGACCGTCGGCGAATTCGCTCTGATGGATTACTGGTACGTCACTGCCCCGATAGACGCTACGATCGCGCCCATGAACAGAATAAATAAAAAAATGATCAATCCGCAGCACAAGAGCAATGGAAACAGCGCGGCGAGTGCCGCCTTTCCCCCCGTCGTCTCGTGAGCCTCCTTGAGTCCGACGATGACCAGTACGAGCGACCATATCCAGGCAATAATCCCGCCGCAAAAAGGGACGACCATGAGAATGCTCGTTCCGTAGCTGTACGAAACAGTCCGGAAAGTAGCTTCAAAGCCCGCCCGTGCACCCCTTACCATCATGAGAAAAAGATGCAGGATCCCGGACCATATGAAAAGCCAGATGATGATGACGAACGGCGAAGCGACCGCCATGACGGCGAGGCCAGCGCCCGTGCCGATTCCATGAAACATATCGTACCTCGCTGCTCCGCCTATCCCGGCCGGGAGGTAATTAAGAATCATGCCCTGAAAGAGTATCTGCCAGACATAGGAGAACATCAGCCCTACCATGCCGACGATCAGCGCGTAAAGCAGAGGGTCGGTAAGACCGCCGGTGACCGGCATCTTTTTGAAAAATTCCGTGGGACTGAACAGCGTGTCTCTCAGCGTCTTCCACAGCCCGCCGAAAAATCCCTGAGATTCCCGGTCCTCCCAGGAGGTCTTCTCCCTCGGCCTGCCGGCAGAAACAGGGGCGAAACTGATAGCAGAAATCTTGTGTCCGCAATAGGGGCAGAACAACTGGCCTTCTGCCGTCTCCTTACCGCAGTTCGCACAGAACATACGACCTCCTTCCGAAAAAATGCATATATCATATAAAATTGAAGTGTATCACAGAGCGAAGAGAGACACAAACAAAAAGTGAAGACATGTCAAAAATAAGGTCGACTGGGGCTCCTCGACAATGAAAGCATGCGAAGTACGTTGTCCAATTAAAAAATCGGGGTTCGTGAGTAAACGCGCGGAAGGATCACGGCCTTCCGCAGTCGGCCGGATCTCCCTTTATTTTCTCCAGAGCGTGAGGGAGTGCGGACAGGATTACGGAAAGGTTTTCGCGAACGGCTTTCGGGCTGCCAGGGAGGTTCACGATCAGGGTTTTTTTTCTGATTCCTGCGACCGCCCGAGAAATCATTGCATGAGGGGTTTTCCGCAGGCTTTCGGCCCGCATGGCTTCTGCCATTCCGGGAAGTTCGCGGTCTATGACCTCAAGGGTGGCATCGGGTGTCACGTCCCTGGGCGCCACTCCCGTCCCGCCTGTCGTAAGGATCAGGTCGATTTCACCCGAGTCGGACAGCCGGATGAGGGCAGAGACGATCAGCGCTTTCTCATCGGGCAGTATCTCGTAGTAACTGACGGCGCCGTCGATCCCGGTAATCATTTCACCGATGAGCTTGCCGCTCTCGTCCGCCCGTTCCCCCGCGGCGCCTTTGTCGCTCAATGTTAGAATGGCTGTGCGAATGGTCTGCTTGATGTCCATGAAAAAAGATGAAGTCGACTCCCCTGGCGAATAAATTCCGTTTTAATCGTAAACCGCTGCTTTATACCGCCATCTCCGGCGAAAGATGTACGGCGGGAGGCGGCAGTTTTTTCTCATGGAGAAACTTCAATTTATCCGCTCGAAGTCTTCGAAGATGTTCCCCCCGCTGCTACCGCTACCTTACTCAGCGCTATCATGTTTCTGCCGGAATGTTTGGCTTCATACAGCGCCTCGTCTGCTGCCTTTACCAGATCTTGCGGCAAACCAGCGGCATAGGCGGCCAATCCAATACTGATTGTAATATGAACGGGCTTATTCTGTCCAGGAAATTCCGTGTCCTGCACTTTTTTTCTCAGTTTTTCCGCCTTGTGCGCCGCTCCGTAGATGTGCGTGTCGGGCATGATGATGACGAACTCCTCGCCGCCGTACCGTGCAATGGTGTCCGTTTCGCGGACGCCTTCTTTAAGGAGTTTTGCCATTTCCCGGAGCACGTTATCGCCGGCGAGATGGCCGTATCGATCGTTCAACATCTTAAAGTGATCGATATCAATCATCATCAAAGACAGGTACGCGTACTTTCTCCGCTTGAATCGTTTGACCTCTTTATACAGGAGTTCATCGAAATGCCTGCGATTATAGAGTTGCGTGAGGCTGTCGGTTATGGCAATCCGGGAAAGAAGGCGGTTCGTAGCGAGAAGTTCCGCGGTTTTTTCCTCGAGTTCGAGTTCGGTTTTTATCCGCTCTGTAACGTCACGGATTACTTCGACGACGTATGCCACGCGGCCTTCCTCCGTGATGGGTGCGCTGATACTGTGAAGGTGTCTCTGTTCTCCGTCCGGAAGCTTCACGCTGCACTGATGTCCTGCTACCCTTCCGTGTTTCAGGACGGCCTCAATGCCCTGAAAAGGACAGGCATCTTTTTCCACACAGTCGGGTGTAATTTTTCCCCCGACAGCCGGGAGTCCGGGCAGCATGTCATATACGCGGGGATTGCCCTGAAGGATCTTCATATCCGGATCGATGAGAAGAACTCCGTCCGGCATAGCATCGAACATGGCCTGGAGCTCCGTGCGGAAGCGCATGATTTCCTGATTGCGGGCAAGCTCCTTTTCCTTTTCCAGATTGGTTTTATGAAGCGCGTGGATTTTATCCAACATGCCGACAAAACTTTTCTTCAAGTCGGCAAGCTCATCCCCCTCCTCAAGCGAAATAAAGAGCCGTGCATTTCCGTCTTCCGCATGTTCCATAGCGCTCCGTAGATCCTTCACGGGCTTGTGCACAAGGCTCCTCAGCAGGACTACGAGCGCAGCCATCAAGGCGGCGATCATAATCCCGGTCCAAAGAAAACTCCGGTTACGGTGTGAGGTAATAAGCCTGTCGATACCGCGAAGAGAAAAGTCGATGCGAAGAATACCGTTCAATCTGGCCTTTTTCCCGTGGCATTGATAGCATTCCGGCCGGTTCACTATCGGCGAGAAATACGAAAGATAGTATCTGCTGCCCCGTTCGTGGACTTCTGTCTGATCATCCTTGATGACGGAACGGACAATCGATTGCGGGATTTGCGTGCCGAATCCATCGTCCTCCTTCCCGCTAGCACGGCGCAGAGACTTGCCTTGTGCGTCATAAATCACGATCCTGTCTATTACAAAGGGGATCCTCGCATCTTCAAGGATACGCTGAATATCCTCATGCTGCCCTTTCCGCATGGCTGCATTTATGTTCCCCTTGATCGCCCCCGCAAGCGCACCGAGGCTCTGTGCCGAAGCGTGGATCGTTTCGTCCCGCATCATCTTCATATCGACGAACGTGAATATGCCGATGATGCAACCGATAACGAGAACGAGAGCGATGATTATTTTTAATTCAAGCCTTCTTCTGATAAATGTCAGCATACATCTTCATGCCACTTCGCCGCCCACGGTTATCTCCGGTATCCTGAGGGTCGGCTGCGCATCGCTCACCGGCGCGCCTTGGCCGTCCTTGCCGCATGTGCCGATGGAAAAACCCAGGTCGGAACCGACCATATCGATGGCCATAAGTACCCGCGGTCCGTTGCCGGTAAGCGTGGCGCCGCGGACGGGTTCGCCGATCCTGCCATCTTCTATGAGGTAGCCTTCACTCACCTCGAATACGAAATCACCAGTAACGGTGTTCACCTGTCCGCCACCCATCTTCCGGACGAACAAGCCCCTCCCTGTGGTCCTGAGGATCTCAGTCGGGTCCGACATGCCTGGCGCTATCATCGTGTTCGTCATTCTCGGAATCGGCCTATGTTTGTACGATTCGCGCCTTCCATTGCCCGTGGACCCCGTTCCGTCCTTCATCGCCGTGAGCCGGTCATACATGAATGTCTTCAGAATTCCCTTGTCCACGAGTACCGTACGCTCAGCGTCGACACCCTCATCGTCAAAACGGAACGAGCCGCGCCTGCCGGAAAGGGTGGCATCATCGACGACCGTGATGAGCGGCGACGCAATCTGCTGCCCGAGTTTGCCGGAATACACCGATAACCCTGACTGCGCAAGGTCGGCCTCAAGCCCGTGCCCCACGGCCTCGTGAATCATGGTTCCTCCGGCTTCCGAGGACAGCACGACCGGCACGCGCCCGGCTGGAGCCTTGCGCGCGGACAGCATCATGATCGCGCGCCGCGCGGCGGCCTCAGCGGCTTTTTCAAGGGGCTGGACTTCGAAGAGTTCCATGCCTGTCAGTCCTCCAACGGGTTCGTATCCCGTCTGAATGATCCCTGCATCGGCGGCAACCACCTGGACAAGTGCCGTGAGATACATGCGATCATCCTCGGTGATAAAACCCTCAGTGTTCGCTATCTGCACCTGTTGGCGAGCCTCTCTGTAAACGACCGTTACCTGTCTGATCCGGGAGTCGATCGAACCCGCAACCCGGTTGGCACGGTGCACGATGTCCACTTTTTGAGGTGTCTCGACCGTATCAGGATATGTTTTTATTCTAAATTCTACGGCGGGCTTCTTCCTGGCAAGATTAATCACCGTATGACGGGGCCCTCCAGGCGTCCCGCCTTTTGCGGCAGCCTGGCTTACGGCGTATGCAAGCTCCATCAATGAGGACGGTGAAATATCGTTTGAGTAGGCGTAAGCGGTTTTCCGGCCGAAGATTACCCTTACGCCTGCTCCGGAATCCGTGCCAGAAACGACCTTTTCGATCCTGTTGTCTTCACATACGACCGAGAGCGGCCTGCTCCGTTCGATAAACGCATCGGCGTATTCGCCGCCGCCGCTCAAAGCCTTTTTCAAGATAGGTGCATAATCAATGTCGAGTTTCAACTTCAAACGGGCGCCTCCTCTTTTACTGTCGTGCCGGAGCGGTCGGGCCGTAATATCCGGAAACGACAAAAAAAATAAAAATGGACAGATTGTTTGTAATGCGCTATGATACATCAGCATGAGGCTGATTTCAACTTTTATTTTATTTTCACAAAAAAAAAGTATATGCCGTGATTTCAGGGAATTGTCTTCTTTCTCAGGCCTGTGTATTGAATTGAAATCTGATGTTAAAGTACGTTCCCATACGCAGACTGCAACCGCGGTAAAGTTGAGTTCCGTTTCGGACAACGTCGTCGAATAATGAGGTCGTTTGCGTAAAGGAGGCAATAAGCTTTTTTATTTCTTGACAAAATCGGAGTTTAGGGCTACTATTTTTGTAAAGGCCTATAAATACTTGGTTATTAGTTTGGTTATTAGTATGGAACAGAAAAAAATACTTATAGCAGACGATAATGAAAACATCCGGGAAGCCCTCACGTATCTTCTCGAAGATGAAGGATATAAACTCAGCCTGGCAAAAGACGGCAGCGATACACTGAGAAAGGTCAGGGAGTTCCGTCCCGACATACTGTTTCTCGACATTATGATGCCTGAAATAAACGGGTATGAAGTGTGCCGCATCATAAAGAGCGACCCCGCAATCAAGAACACGTACGTGATTATGCTCACCGCAAAAGGTCAGGTTGCCGAGCAGGAACGCGGCAAGGAAGTCGGTGCAGATGAGTATATCGTAAAACCCTTCAGCCCAATGGAGATTCTTACCAAGTTAAAAAACATCCTCAATAAATAGTACCGTATGTCTACGATATCAAAAAGGCAGATGGCCGAAGAGCTTTATGATGCCGGCTACACCCTGTTTCAGCAGGGTCGTTTTGAAGAGGCACTCGTTGAGCTGCGGAAAGCCGAAGACGCCTTCCGAAAACTAGACGCACGCGGACATCCAATCGGCAATCACCTTGCAAACGGAGTATCCGGCCTTGCGAATTCTCTCGCCCTGTCAGGTCTCAGCTATCTGAAGCTTGGAAAGTATGATAAGGCCGTGACCTGCTTCGAAACCAGTCTCATCAATTCAAAATTTGAAAAAAAGAAACCCTTTCAGTCGTTCCTCAAGCCCCTGAATGAAAACATGCGTGTCTGCTACGAGAAGGAACTCGAAAACATAGATAACGAAACGCTGGCCGGGCTTATACAGCAGGAACCCGAAGTCGACACCTCATTCCGCTTTCCCTTTTCGCTCAAAAGGGAGGGGATTATTCTTGCCCGGCTGTACGAACTTGACCCGGACCGTTACGGTCAGTTTAAAGGTTTTTACGGGCATGCAAAAAAAATCGACAGCGATATGAGGCGTACGGACAAAAGGTCGGATGAGTTCACTATGAAAAAGATGAGCTTCTATATCTGGGGAATCCTCACGGCCATTTGGATCGCCTACGGGTTCGCTGTTGCCAGAGCCCTCATTCGGAAATAACGGGAGAAAGAGATGGACGCAAGCGATATCAAAAAATATTCCGCAGAACTCATAACTATGCTCACCCATGCCACGGCCGCACTTACCACCATACAGGGTATTGAGATCGGTTTTTTCGACTGGATACCCGTCGGCAAGCCTATTTCGGCCCAGGAGCTTTCCGGCCAGATGGGCTATGACATCAGCAGGGTTGAAAGATGGTTGCGTTTCGGCGTTGCAAACGGTTATTTGAACAAGAACAACGGGGGCTATACCTTGACGGCGAAAGGATGTCTGTTGCGACGGGGTACGCCGCTTCCCGATCTGCTGGGACTACACCATATGGTCGGCTATTTTACTAAAGCGGTTCAGTACTCGAAGGACGCGTACCAAAAGGGCGTCGGCCTCGACAGCATAACCCAGGGCAAAATCAGCAGGGATTACATTCCTCGCGTCGCCGCTCAGCTCTCAAAGGCTTCGGCGGAATTTTTCAAATGGTCCGGACTGTCTACGGGACACACCATACTCGACTTGGGATGTGGCGACGGTTCGGTGCTCAGGGAAACGACGCGGACCTGTCCCGGCATCAGCGCCACGGGCATCGATATCAACATCCACACACTGGAACTGGGGAAGAGAAAAAATGTGGAGGCCGGGCTGCAGGACCAGATCGATCTGCGCGTCGGCGACGTGACGGACCTGTCCGGTTTTAAAGACGGCGCGTTTGACTGGATATACGCTATCAACGTGTTTCATTTCCTCCCCGTGAACAAACGTGAAAAATTCCTAAAAGAAATGATCAGAATATCGCGGTACGGCGTATTTTTCAACCAGGTAATCACAAACAATATCGGAACCAATGCCGTGGACGTCCTCCTCTCCACGCTATTTACCGACTTTACCGGTTTCTTCACCTCGGAAGAGGATGCGGACGCCTTGATCCGGAGCGTGAAGATCACACATTACACCTTCATGCCGATTATCCAGGGCGAATCGAGGCTTGTCGTCATGTTCACGTCAAAGAACGATGTCCCGCTCGGCCGCGTCCCGGGTCTCAACGGCTCCGACAAAGAAAAAATAGGCGCGGCAAATATCAAGACAGCCAAAGATCTGCTGGTGGCGGATCCGGCAGGTCTGGCAAAACTCGGGCTCGATGCCGATCCAGTGCGCAAGGCCGCTATAAAAATTCTTTTCCCGTAAAAAAGTCATGACCCTCAACGTCTCAAAAAAAATAGCGTACAGCGACCTGGTCATTACGGCGGTCATTTTCACGACGCTCATCCCCTACATTGTGGTGAGCATGGATTTTACACCCAGGCAGCTGTTTCACTACATCAACATCACCATGCTGATCCTCGCGCCTATCGGGTTCGCCTCGTTGTTCTACTTCATTGACAGATGGGAATGCCGCCCGATCGAAATGCTCTCATTTTATCTGGAAAGGCGCTTGATTCCGCCCGACGACGTTATGGCGGCAGCGCGGGTGCGGGCGCTGAACCTGCCACTGGTTCACTCCTTCACCATACTTTTCCGATTCGAGCTTATCACGTTCCTGGACTGTATCTACATGGGGACCGTGGGAAACCTGCCGCTCAGAGACAACATCAGGCTTGGAATTTATGCGGGTGCCGGTCTCGCCATCTACCCTATATTCTCCTTTTTTCTCGCGGAGAGGGTTCTTTACCCAGTACGGCAGATCCTGGCTGAAAAGACCAAGGCCGCGCGCATTGATGAATCTCGGGTGATCAAGATCAATACGCGAACGAGGCTAGTCTCTATCCTGCTCGCTTCGGTCATCGCTCCCCTCATCGCGCTTGGGGCTCTCGTGTATCGTCGCGTGGGAACGGAACTCAGCGCCCGCATCGGTGATGCGACGCTCATCCACCCGATGATTAACCAGCTTTCGCAACTGATCTATGTCGTCACCGCTGCGGCGGTCATCCTCGCGGCGGGAATCGGCATTCTTCTCGCCACAAGCATATCGAACCCGCTGGGCCGTATTGTGAAGGTTATACGTGAAATCGAGAAAGGAAATCTTCGTGCACGCGTGAACTTGATTTCGAACGACGAAATCGGCGTGCTTTCCCAGAGTTTCGACAAGATGGCCCAGGAACTCGAAAAAAGCCGCAGCGAACTCGAAGACCTGAACCGGAACCTCGAATTCCGGGTGGCCGAGAAGACCGAGAACCTGACCAGGGCCTATGAACGGCTCCAGCTCTCAAACCAGAACCTTGCTGTTGTCAACCGCGATCTTGAAGAAGCCAACAGGAAACTCAAGGAGCTCGACCAGATGAAGTCCGACTTCATCTCTATTGTCTCGCATGAGCTCAGGACTCCGCTTACCTCCATCAAAGCATTCGCCGAGCTCATCCTCATGAAACCTCATATGCCGGTGGAAAAACACAACAAGCTGCTCACGATCATCAATAATGAGACTGATCGGCTGGCGCGGCTCATCAACGACGTTCTCGACCTGACCAAGATAGAAGCGGGAAAATTGAGCTGGCATATCACAAAGCTTTCGGTCGAAGACGTGATCCAAACTTCCGTCGCTGGCATTCAGTCGCTGGCAGACAACAAAAGTCTTCTCATTTCGATACGGATCGACTCGCGTTTGCCGGATCTCCACGGAGACAAGGATCGACTGGTGCAGGTAATCACGAACATATTATCGAATGCGATAAAATTTACGCCGCAGGGCGGAAAAATAGAAATATCCGCACACCGAGAACAGTCGCCGCGACCGCAGGTTGTCGTAGCCATATCGGACACGGGGGTCGGAATACCGAAAGAAGATCTGAATTTGATATTCGAAAAATTCCGCCGGTCGGGCGACGTGCTTACCAACAATGCCGATGGCACGGGCCTGGGACTCACCATCACCCGCCAGATCGTTGAATATCACGGAGGAACGATTTCGGCGAACAGCACGCTCGGTAAAGGGAGCACGTTCACGTTCACCCTGCCGCTCGATAAGGTATGGAGCATCGAAGAAGAAGAGCATACGACGAGTGCGCACCTCTGATGCACTTACGAAATTCGTGATCGGTCTCCCCTTCTCTTCTTTCTGTTTTATATCCATTTGTTCTAAGTCTAAAGACAGGACTGTCAATAGCAGCACCGACGATGATCTCACCCTTTCCCGAGACCTGAAGGGCGCTTATTAGGTCCGACGTACACCTCGCCGCGTCCATATTTGAACATAAATTCTAACCAAAAGTTGACATCCCTGCCTGCGAGAATCAGTAGACCCGGGCAGGTCAATTTCCTCACCTAAAATCCTTGACTTTTCGGCTACATAGCAGTACAGTAAACGTATGTTTCGCCTCATTAAACAGAAGGAACAGCTCACCCCTTTTTTGTTTGTCTTTGCGCTTCTCTTCGTTCTCTCGCTCATTATCATCACCGGTCAATTTTTTCACCAGACGCTCCAGAATGAAATGGCCGATCAGTTCAATAAACAGCAGCTCATGCTCGCCCGTGAAGTGGCGATAAACATAGAGAGCTTTGTGGACACGGTGTACAAAGATATCCATGTAATCACCCACCTGCCCGGAATCCATTTGATACACCAGAACCCGCGCACACGAGAGGTCGCCGATACCCTCACGTCTCAGATCCAGAACGAGGCACTCATCGCCGTCCAGGTGCTTGACAGGAACGGCCGCCTGCTGTACGACAGCGCTTCACCCGGCCGCGAGGGCGCGGACCTGTCGCAGACTGAATACTTCAGGAAGGCACGTGCCCTCAGGGAAAACGGAAAGCTTATTACCGAATTGCTTGAAGCGCCGATACAAGGCCCCGAAACCAAGGAGTTTATTGTAGCGACTCCGATTCATCGGCGCCTGCAGAACCACGGAAAAGCGGAGTTCGAGGGTGTAGTCCTGGCGGTACTTTCAATGAACGGCATTACTCAAAAATTCCTCGCACCGGTGAAATCGGGGACGCGTGGTTACGCCTGGATGATGGACAGTACAGGTACCCTGCTCTATCACCCCACGCAGCCTCAGATGGTCGGAAAGAACCTTTATCATACCGACCAGACCTGTTTCCACTGCCACAAATCATTTAAGACAGAGAAAAGAATGATAGAAGGCAAGACCGAGATGTACGGGTATACCGAGACGTACGGGTATTACGAGGCCCCGAGCGGAGAAAACAAGCTTATGGCCTACTATAAAATACCCATCGCGACCAAATCCTGGCTCGTGGTGGTATCCGCTCCCTACTCGGATGTTACGGCTCTGATGCAGAAGAGCAGGCGATTCTATTCACTTTTGATCGTCTCGATCTTTGTTACGACCATTGTAGCTTCAGGCGGCTTCATCATCACCTATAAAAAGCAGATCAAGGCCGAAGAAAGGGCGAAACATCTGGAGAATCAGCGCAGGCTCGAGCGCGAAATCGAGATTGCAAAGAACTACCTGGAAAACATCGTGGAGAACACAAAAACGAACCTGATGGTTCTCGATAAAGACCTGACCGTTAAGACGCTCAATACGGCCCAGTCGAAAACGCTCGGACGTCCCAAAGCCGATATTCTCGGCAGACCATTCTTTTCACTTTTCCCTGATAATTTGAGACCTTACAACAGCATTCCTGTCGAGGCCATATTACAGAAAACGCTCATGGGCCGAAGTTCGGATATAAAAGATTATAAGATCACGGGCGTACAGGAGTCGCCGATTTACCTCGATATGACTATCAGTCCGCTTCTGATAGAAGGGGAAATCAATGGCATCCTTATTACGAGCAACGATGTAACGAAACGCGTACAACTCGAGGAAGCGCTTAAACAATATACTGTCGAGCTTGAGGACAAAGTTGATAAGGAAAGCGCGACCGCAAAAAAACTAGAACAACAGGTCCTCCACTCCGAAAAGCTCGCTGCCCTGGGAAGGCTTGCGACGGGGGTTGCGCATGAGATCGGCAATCCGCTCACCTCGATCTCCACGTTCGCCCAGCTCTTACGTGAGATGGCGACGGATGAGTTTACACAAAACAGCCTGGACATCATCAATAATCACATTCAGCGGATCACGGAGATCGTCAGACAAATGTCCACCTTCTCGCGTCCCGCTGCCACGAACATTAAATACCTTCAGGTCAACGAAACGCTGAAATCTTCGCTCGATCTTATGCGCCTCGACAAGCGAATGAAGCATACCATCGAGATCGAGATTCACTTGGCGCCGGATCTTCCCAAAACCATGTTTGACGAGGGCCAGATCGCGCAGGTGTTCGTCAATATCATCCTGAACGCCTTGGACGCCATGCCAGAGGGTGGAAAACTCACGGTCACGAGCTACCAGGGAACGGAGCAGGGACGAGATTTCATTTACATTGAGTTCAGGGATACGGGAATAGGCATCGCGCCGGAGAACATCGAGAAGATATTCGATCCCTTCTATACGACGAAAGACGCAGGCAAAGGCACAGGACTCGGCCTTTCGCTCAGTTACAATATAATCAAGCGTTTCAAAGGAGATATCAAGGTCGCAAGCGGCGTCGGAATGGGAACGGTATTTACCATCATCCTTCCCATAGAAAAGGACAAGGTCACGGCGGGGGGATAACGGGAGCATCGAATATGCAAAAAGTGAACATTCTCGTTGTGGACGATGAGAAGGATATCTGCAGGGCCCTTAATATTCTGCTTTCGAAAGAAGGGTACGCCGTTAAAGAAGCATACAACGGCGCAGAGGCTCTGGAGCGCATCGAGAAAGAAAACTTCGATATCGTCATGACCGATATCAAAATGGAAAAAGTCGACGGGTTCGAAGTCTTGAAGCAAACGCAGAAGATAAGCCCGGAGACGTCGGTCATCATGATGACGGCTTTTGCCTCGGTCGACTCGGCGGTCGAAGCAATGCGGGCGGGCGCCGCCGACTATATTACGAAACCGTTCATAAACGACGAAATCAGGCTCACCGTTAAAAGGATCATCGAGAGCCGGGAACTCCAGATGGAAAACCTGATCCTTCGCCGAGAACTCAGCCAGCGGCCGACGGCCTTCTCCGGCATCATCGGCAGTTCTGAACCCATGCAGAAAATATTTTCCATCATGGAAAAAGTTATTCCAAGCAAGAGCAATATACTGATTACCGGCGAAAGCGGCACGGGTAAAGGACTGGTCGCCCAGGCGATCCACGAAGCCGGCCCCCGCAAGGACAAGCCATTCATATCCATAAATTGCGGCGCGATTCCCGAGACCCTGCTCGAAAGCGAACTTTTCGGCCACAAAAAGGGTGCATTCACCTCAGCGGTGGAGGACAAAAAGGGCCTCATCACCATGGCCAACGGGGGCACCCTGTTTCTTGATGAAGTGGGAGAGCTTTCTCCTGCGCTCCAGGTAAAGCTCCTCCACGTGATCCAGACGAAGGAACTGACACCGGTGGGCGACACGAGGGTGATCACCGTGGACGTAAGGATCATCGCGGCAACAAACGCCGACCTAATGCAGCGCGTGAAAGAATGCAGGTTCAGGGAAGATCTTTATTACCGCTTGAATGTCATTGAGATCAGGATGCCTGCCCTGCGCGAGCGGCGCGATGACATTCCCGTGATCCTTAAACATTACCTCGCGGTGTTCTCCAAGGAATCGAAGAAAAACATAAAGGACATAGATTACGAAGCCATGCAGGCGCTGCTCGCCTACGAGTGGCCCGGAAACATCAGAGAACTCCGGAACACGATCGAGCGCGCCGTCGTGCTGGCGGACGGGGAGATCATCACCATTCACGATCTGCCGGACAAGTTCAGAACTCTAGATATCGAGGGTGTGTCAACGTCGTCGCTCCGTCAGGCCCTCGATAATTTTGAACGGGAGTATATCCGGCGCAGTCTTGCGGAAAACAAAGGAAATAAAGAGATGGCTTCGGAGAAGCTGGGCGTAGATCTGGCCACGCTCTATAGAAAACTGAAGAAACTGAAAATAGAAACGGCGTGACATCAAAAGGCAACGATAGCCTCGCCATCCTCAAGAAATCAGCCCTTTTGTAGAAGAATCATTAAAGCTGATAGGCAATCTCGTCGCTCTGCTCATCGTGTGACTGTGAAGCGGACTCACTCGTTCCCTTCGTCTTTGAATAACCCCTCCTGCTCTTCTCGTTCAGGCCCGGGCTCGGCAACGTTCTTGAGCTTGATCGTACCCACGCTTGATGCCGGAAGCGCGACCCACTGAAGAGCTGTTTGGAGATGGACCTCTGCATCCGATACTTCTATCAGTATGCCGGTATAGCTCATCCCGTTAGCAACAATCTCCACTTCCTTGCCGATCATTTCCTGGACGTTCTGCATAGGACCTCCCTGAGAACTGCCGCTCATTGTCTGGCGGCATTATAACCGTGGAAGTCTCAGTTGTAAATGAACATCTCGAGAGAGAAAGATGTCGTCGACAGGATCCAGTACAGATATTGAGTCCACTCCCGTAGTGAGCTGGTTCTGTAATGGGCGGAATTTCCTTGCGAGATAACAGAGTAAGCTACACATGACCGGCCTTGGTACCCCAGTGCGATCGAAGGATGCATTCTGGCCGAACGGTACGCTGTTTGCGTGAGATACCATCTAAAATTAGAATTTGAGGTCGATCACGAGTACGTAAAATTACAATTTGACGTTGACAGGCCAGCGTAAAAGTTTTATAAATGTGCATAATAGTTTAGATTTACCGAACCGCACAAACAACGTTATAAAATTTTCAGACAGCTCTAACTTCATTGCAATCAAGAAAGGAGGAGAGAGAAGGAATCACTATTTTTCGTCTGGTCTGGCATTAGAGCACACAAGCGTGCTCAAATTTCAAGGGGAGGAAATATGAAAAAAAGTTTGTTGGTTGTTGCACTGATTTTTCTGAGCGTCTTTGGTCTGATCCTCGGAATCTCGGGACAGTCGGCAGTTGAAGCGGCAAACGGGCTCAAAGGTACTGTGTACATTGCGGGCCACGGCGGGCACCTTGCGGTGGTAGATCTGGCCACGTTGAAGCCGCCCACGGATGTCGAGAAAGACCGGATCGTTATCACCGAGGCCGGATCCGAGATGGAAGGCAAGGTCGCCGGCGCGGATTTTGAAACAGTGAAGAAGGCCGGCGGCACACACGGCAGCGTTATCATCGAGAAAAAACTCTATGTAGGCCTGTTGGACGGAGATGTGGTCGTATACGACTTTGCTACGGGTAAGAAGTCCCCTCAAATCAAGGTCGGCCAAAAATTCTGCGATGCGGTCGCAGGACCGGACGGCAACATTTATTTTGAGGACATGGCGGACGGTAACGTGTATGTGTTCGACCCGAAGGGCCTGAAGACCGTGGACAAGCTTCCCGTGGGAAAGGCAGTCTGCGGCATCCAGTGGACGAAGAACCGCGAGAAAGCCTATGTTTCCGACATGGTCCAGGGCAAGATATACGTGATCGACTGGAAGACGAAAAAAACCATAAAGGAGATCACCGATCCGGAGATGACCTTTATCCATCAAATCCGGATGGCTCCCGACCAGAGACATCTGTGGGTGGCGGCAGCAAACGAATATGACCCGGGGCTCAAGCCGGGCACTCACAAAGCTCAGATCGTAGTGATCGACACGAAGAGCGACAAGGTGGTGGATCATATCGTCCTTCCCGATACGATCAGGCTCCATGACGTAAAGTTCTCGCCTGACGGAAAGACCGCGCTTCTCGCCGGCCGCGACTACAAGGACAAGGACGGCGTGCTCGCTCTCATGGACGTCAAGACCCACAAGATCGAGAAGCAGATTTCCGTCTGCACCAGCTGCCACAAGGCGAACGGAGTCGAGGTTACGATCGACAGCGGCGCACCGCTTCTTTGCGGCATGGCTATTGACTGGAAGAAATAAACTGTAGTAAACTAAATTGACCTTAAGCCGGAGGTGAGATGTCCTCCCTCCGGCTTTTTAGTTTCCCTGCATAACTCTGCTACACTCGGAAGGATAGTCTCTCGCAAATGAATATTACTTACGTTGCCCTTAAGAACCTCAAAAGGAAGGTAACACGGACGTGGATGCTCTTCGCCATCGTTGCGGTTGTGTCCTGCACCCTTTTTTCAGCCACGCTCTTTCTGAAGAGCATCAACAACGCCCTCCGGATCGGGACATACCGGCTCGGAGCGGACATCCTCGTCGTTCCCGAATCCGCCGAGGCCAAGGCAAAATCGGCCCTTCTCTCGGGAGAACCGACGCAGTTTTTGATGGACAGAGCCGTACTTGAGCAAGTGAAAAACGTTCAAGGTGTTAAGAACGTCACGGCGCAGCTCTTCCTCAAGCCCACAAGCTTTACCTGTTGTTTCAACGTCGACGTATTTCTCGTGGCGTTCGATCCCGTTACCGACTTTACCGTGAAACCGTGGCTCGAAAAAAATCTGAGCAGAAAATTGGGACCCAATGAAATCATCACGGGGAGGGCGGTCCCCGTCATCCCCGGGGACATAATTCCGTTTTTCGGTACCAATTTCAAAGTGGCGGGCACCATGGAACCGACCGGCATGGATTTCTTCGACCGTGCCGTCTTCATGAGCATGGATGCAGCGTACACCATGGCGGAGAACTCGAAAGAAAAGGCCATACAGCCTCTCGACATCGGAAGAGATAAAATATCAACCGTTCTTGTTCAGGTTGACGACGACTATACTCCTGACCGTGTCGCTATCAGAATCGAGCACGATATTCCCGGCGTTAAGGCGCTGGTGTCTGATACCGTGATCAGTACGGTCAGAAAGCAGCTTTCCGGACTCATCCATGCGATTTTACTTATCAGTATCGTCCTCTGGCTCATTGTACTGCTGATCATGGCGTTTGCATTCTATATGATTGTGTGCGAGAGGAAGCGTGAAATCGGCCTGCTCCGGGCCATGGGCGCCAACAAGGTGCACACGGCGTCCATTATTCTGACCGAGGCATCGCTGATATCCCTGAGTGGAGGGGCGGCAGGAATCGCTCTTGGGTTTGCCATACTTGCAAGCTTTAAAAATCTGATGCTCCACCATCTCAGGCTCCCTTATCTCTTTCCTTCTCTGTCAGGGCTGACCAGCCTTACAGCAGGCGCCCTCATTGTCGCTCTTATGACCGGCCTGCTGTCGGCTCTTCTTCCGTCGCTATCGGCTCTCAAGACGGAACCGTACGAAGCCATAAGGAGAGAGGAATGAAACGTTTTTTCATAATCATCGCGACTGTCTTTTTGCTTTTCTCGTGTTCCGAAGATAAAAGTCAGCAGCCGGCTCAGAATGCCGCGCCGAGCCTGTTCGAACAGGTCAGAGAGCAAACAAAAACGAACCCGCAGGATCGCGATGCATGGTTCCACCTTGCGGACCTTTATGAGAGGGCTGAGGCTTACCAGGAGGAAGCTGACGCTCTCAAGAAAGTCGTGACTATAAAGCCCGACGACGGCTATAGCTATTTTAAGCTCGGCACCACCTACAACCGGCTTGGCAGGTATCAGGAGGCAATCGCAAGCTTCCAGAAGGCCGAGAAGTACATTCCGCGGAATCCTGTTCTCTACAACAACATGGCCGTGGCATACGGGAAAACGGGGAAGACTGACAAAGAGATTGAATCTCTGAAACGGGCAATTTCCCTGCGCCCGCGTTATGTTACTGCACGTTATAATCTCGCAGCAACGTATCTCAAGAAAGGAAACCGACAGGAAGCGCTTAAGCAATACGATATAATAAAGCAGATAGACGAGGGAGCCGCCGCATCCCTGAAAAAAGAGATCGATCAGAAAAAGGAGAAGTGATCCCGTGACGAAAGCTCTCGTTATAGCGGTCCTTTTTACCTTTACGCTTACGATACCGGCGATCGCCGAACAGGTAAAGTGCACGGAATGCGGGATGACATGTGATGTCGCCGCGAAATTTACGGCAAAGATCGACCACGACGGCAAGACGTTTTATTTTTGCGATATCGGCGATCTTCTCATGTACCTGAAACGCAAGACCGACTTGGCGGCATTCGCTCAGGTCAAGGACTATAAAACCGGTGAGTGGATCGGAGCGGTCAGAGCATATTTTGTGCAATCGGATAAAAGGTTCAAGACACCCATGGGTTGGGGCATTGCGCCTTTCAAAAACAGGGAACAGGCAGCGGAGTTCGGAGGGGCGCTGGATTTCTCCGGAATAATGAAGGCGCTCAAATGAACAAACTCATAGCCGTTACCGCTGTTGTATGCGGTATCCTGCTCTTGATCGTACCGAGATTTATCCTGCCTGCCTGCGAATATGAGGGCTATGCCCCGATGCACTGTTCGGACACGGCGCGTGCGGAATATCTCATGGGAGCGCTTCTGACCGGTCTCGGGGTGATCTCCTTCTTTTTCAGATCGAACAGGCTGCTTCTCGCTGCGTCAACCGGTGCCGTTGCAGTTCTTATTTCCGCGTTTTCCATGCCGGACGTCTACGGCTATTGCCGCAGTTCGCGGATGCCCTGCAATTACGGCATGGTGCCGGGTGTCAGGTTCGTTGCCGTCACAGGGACCATTATTCTAGCCGCAGCAGGCGTAAACCTTGGAAGGAAGGCTTTTAGGAAAGGAAATTCATGATTGAGCTCAGGGAGTTGTCCAAGACATACAATGTATCGGGCCGGATAATCAAGGCCGTTTTGCCCGTCACGCTTTCTATCAAACAGGGAGAATTTGTATCCATCGTGGGCCATTCGGGGAGCGGGAAGAGCACGCTCTTAAGCCTCATCGGCGGCATTGCGCGTCCTGATGCCGGCACGGTGAGCATCGACGGCGTCAACATCAGGGATTATGACGAGAGTAAGCTCTCGAGGCTGAGAAATGAAAAGTTCGGGTTTGTTTACCAGTTCGCAAGCCTCATCCCCACCCTGACCGCAGCTGAAAACGTACTGCTCCCTTCCGTATTCGGAAAGAAAAAATCCCATGAGGATGCGGCGAGACTTCTTGAACTTGTCGGCCTCGGAGATAAGGCGGACCGGTACCCCTCGGAATTAAGCGGCGGAGAACAGCAGCGGGTGGCAATAGCCAGGGCGTTCATCAATTCGCCCGAGATCATTCTTGCCGACGAGCCGACCGGGGACCTCGACGAAGAGACAGAAACGGAGATCATGTCTTTCTTTGAACAAATCAACAAGGAAAAAAAGGTGACCATGATCATGGTCACCCACAGCTCCGAACTCGCGGTCCGCGCTCCCCGAAGGCTCAGGATGAAAAACGGCGTCATTGAAGAACTCGCACATTGACGGCCTATCGTGCCCAAATGACACGCGACCTCACAAGGCGCGTATCTTTTTCAACTCCTCAAATACCAGATCTTTCACTCTCGGGATTGCTGCTTTTACCTCATCACTCAATTCGAGAGACCACGTGGAAACATCTCTCGGCTGCACCGCTATTATCACGGTCTTCGGTTTCCTTCCCGTCAGTTCGGCCATGTGTAGAACGTCTATAAGACTTATCTGATGGAGTGACGCCTTTACTTCCGAAGGAAAGCTCATGTCATCGGGAGAGAACCTGAACAGGGACCCCGGCGTGTCCCCGGCCTCGACAACATCTATGACAATAAGATGATCAAGAGAATGAAGTAGCGGGATGAGCTGATGGCTTACCGTGCCGGCCTCGAGCATCTGGATATTTCCGGGAAAGGAAGTCCCTTCGAGTGCCTTGATGAAGTGGACACCGAAACCGTCGTCTTTGAGCAGGAGATTTCCGACTCCGAGGATTAAAACCGTCGGGGGAGGCAGAGCGCCTCCCCCTGATTCTCGTTCATGCATCATGTACTTTTACTTCTTGAGCTTATATCCTGTAAAGATCGATGTAAACGTCCTGTCCCCGTTCACCCAAGTGATCATCAAGCTCATATATACGTGGATCAGAACAAAGATGATAAAGAACCACATAGCGAAGATATGCAACATCCGCGTGTAGGATTCACCGCCGAGCAGTGTGTTCACCCATCGGAAGCTGTTCGTTGGAAATACGAGGAAAAGCTTGCCATGATACACGGCTGCGCCGGTGAATGCCGTAAAGATGATCGCCAGACCGACAAAAAGGTATGCGAACGCCTGGAGGGGGTTGTATTTCCGATAGTCTTTGTGCGAGCCCTTGATGAATAAATAATATCCCAGAATGTCCGGAACGTTTTTCAGATTCTGCGTGACATTGAAATCTTTCCAATCGCGATCAAAGGTCGAACGAAAGGCCATGTACACTCTCACCACGAGACCCAGGATCAGCGCATAGGCGGCAAGAAAATGAAAAAACCTCATCTGGGCCATGATGAAGCTTTCCGGCCCCCCGGAAATGAACGGCGTGTGAATATAGAAGCCGGTGAACACAAGCACGGCGATCGCGAGGACCCTGATCCAGTGGTCCAGGATATAGCCGAAGCTCCATTCTTTCGTCAGTTTATTTTCCATTGTGTCCTCCCTAAGCGACCTTGAAGTCCATGATCCGGTTCGATTCAGGATGGATCACATGCACCGTGCACGCAAGGCATGGATCGAATGAATGCACCACCCTCAGGACCTCAAGCGGCTTCTCGGCATTGGCTACGGCCGTGCCGATAAGCGCCTCCTCAATGGGTCCCCGGACACCGTTGTCGTCTCTCGGACTGACGTTCCATGTCGTCGGCACCACGCATTGGTAGTTCTTGATCCTTTTCCCTTCCACGTTGATCCAGTGGCCCAGAGCGCCGCGCGGAGCCTCCCAGAGGCCGATTCCCTCGGCCTTATCAGGAATCTTGTAGTCCGCGTAAACAGCCGTATTCCCCTTCTTGATGTTCTCGATAATGTCAAGGCCCCACTGGTACATGGAATCGGCCACCATCTTGCATTCGAGCGCCCGCGCGGCGATTCTGCCGACGACGCCGAGAAGCACCTGCGGCTGTCCGGCATGTCCGATTGCCGCGAGGGTATTGTCGATCAGTTTCTTTGCCGTGGGTTGCCCGGAAACATAGGCCACGAGCATCCGCGCGAGTGCGCCCACTTCCATGGGTTTATTTTGAAGACGCGGGGCCTTGGCCCAGGTATATTTTTTGTTCGGGTCGTAGCCGGTGTAGTCGGGCTCCGTCTCTCCAACTGTCGGATTAAGCGGCTTCGCTCCCTTGTACCAGCTGTGCGACGTATGCTCGGTGACGTCCTCAGGCTTCGCATCGTGCACCTTGGGGAAGTCGGAGGCGAAAATCGCTCCCCGCGGCAAGAGCCGCTTTTTGGGGTCGAACGATGCGTCTTCAAAGACCCCCCACGAGAGGTAATTGGCCGGCCCTTTGCCCACTGTTGCATAGTTGAGGTAGAAGGGGGCAATGGCAAGGACATCGGCAATGTATACATTATCAATCCAGTCCTGGAGTTCCTTCATTCTGAAGAGGTAGTTTTTCAGATCGTCTACGGACGGAACATGCGTCACACCTCCCGGAGGGCTCGTCATGGTCATCGGCATTCTGCCGCCGAAAATTGCGCTCACCTGGGATGCCTTTGCCTGCATCTCGAGAGCTTCCAGATAATGAGCAACCGCGAGAAGATTCACATCAGGCGACAGCTTGTAAGCGGGATGTCCCCAATACGCATTGGCAAAGGGCCCGAGCTGTCCCGAATCCACAAAGGCCTTCAGCTTCTTCTGGACTTTTTTGAGCGAGGCATCCCTGGGCTGCGCCTTCAATGCCGAGACAACATCAACGTAGTCAAGAGCGTTCAGATGATAGAACCAGAGAATATGGGAGTGAACAAACTGGGCTCCTTCTATGATGTTTCTGATGAGGCGTCCGTTGTCCGGCGGCTTTACTTTGAAGGCGTCATCCATGCTCATTGAAGAGGCATGGCCGTGGGAGGTGGGGCATACACCGCAGATCCGCTGCGTAATGTGCCAGGCATCTCTCGGATCCCTGCCCTGCAGAATGATTTCAAATCCACGAAACAACGTCCCCGTCGTCCATGCATCCTTGACCTTGCCGCCTTCGATCTCGACATCGATCCTCAGGTGCCCTTCAATTCTCGTCATCGGGTCTATGGTTATCCGTGCCATTATTTTTCACCTCCGTCTTTTTTCGTCCTGCCGGACGCTGACGTTGCGACTGCGTGGATCGCTATACCTGCGGCCGTGGCCACTGCAGCAACCGCGCCGATCGTATCGGCACCGGCTTCGACACCGCCCAGACCGGGTATTTTGACGCCCGGCAGCGGCTGATAGAACCCGGCGAACTTGTCCGTCCACCCCGGCTCGGCGCAACCGATGCAGGGCCCGCCGGCCTTGATGCACCAGCTTGTCCGGTTGTTGTACTGGATCTTCGGACATGCCGAATAGGTCATCGGGCCCTTGCAGCCCATTTTGTACAGGCAGTAGCCGAGCGCCTCTTCCCGGGTACCGAACTTTTCCACAAACCTGCCGGCATCGAAGTGCGCCCTGCGCTCACAGTTATCGTGGATCGTCTGGCCATAGAACATCTTCGGCCTGCCCACGCTGTCGAGGTCGGGAAGCTTCCCGAGAAGGAGGAAATTGACCACCACTCCTACGAGGTATTCAGGATTCACGGGGCAGAGGTCGAGGTTGATGAGCGGCTTGTTGATACCTACCTTTTCCAAGGCTTCAGAAGTGCCGATAATCTGGGAGGGATTCGGCTTTGCCGCCGGCACGCCTCCCGTCGTCGCGCAGCTGCCGATTGCCAGAACGGCGGCGGAGGGAGCGGCCATTTCCTTGAATACATCGAGCATCTCCTTGTTCCCGATCATGCCGTGCCCTTTTTTGGTCGGGATGCCGCCTTCGACGACCAGGATGTAGCCGCCTGCCTTCCTGGACTTGTCGAGTATTTCCTCGGCCTGCTTGCCGGCAGCGGCCATGATGGTCTCATTGTAGTCGACGCTCAGGATATCGAGGATGACTTCAGCGGGCGAGGGGTAGGTTGCTTTGATGAAAGCTTCGGTGCATCCCGAATCGGAGGCAAAGTTGAGCCATATAATTGGTTGTCTTTTTGAAGCCTTCTCGATTGCCGCGGCTATCTGGGGAACGTATAACTCTGATAGACCAAGGAGAGCTGCGGTGGCGCCGCAGTATTTCAGAAAATCCCTACGATGAATTCCACGGAACTCAAGTGCATCAAGAAACTTCTGACTCACTCCATCCTTCTTTCCCATAGGTCTCCTCCTTAAAAATTATAAGGTTCTCATAAAAGTTAATTCTTCCGTACTTTTCAGCCTGTGGATAACATGATTTTCTCCTTGGATAGAGGTGCGGGGAATAAAAATTCTCATAAATTTTTTTAAAATATAGATGTGCATAGTACTTTTGTCAAGGTTGAATGTGAATTACAGTAGCATTTTTTTCAGAAACCGCAGGATTAGTTTCTATTGTTTGAAACTAGACGTGTCATTCAAGTTGCAGCAGCTGTAACATTAAAAGACAGATAAATGGCAGGATTATTGCATCGTTACGTGTCGATTAAACCAGAGATAAGGAGATGATTCATGCGGGTGCGAGGTCACGTCTTTGGATTGGATACATTCAGGTTCAACGCCCCATTCTTTCAGTTTCGCAATGGCTGCATTCAGAAAATCGTCGAACCTTTTGTATACTTTTTCGGATAAGGTGATCCCGGTCTCGATACGTTCCGGCTGGATCCCGATAAGAGTCATCCTGGATGGTGTCATGTCCATGATTTTTACTGCAGAGAGAACGTCGGGAAGCCCGATTTGATGAACGGAGAGCTTTGAACTTAGAAAAGCAGGAATATCTCCATCCTCTATTACCTCGATGCTTCCGGGCTCTTTCTTCAGATTCACGGCGTCGAGGATAAGCACTTTTTCTCTGCCCTCGATGAAAGGCAGAAGGTCGAGGCCCATGGTTCCTCCGTCGATGAGGATCACCTGTTCGCGAAACTCGTAATCTCTCCGGAGTACTTCTACTGCATGGACCCCTACCCCCTCGTCCCTGAGCAGAAGATTGCCGACACCTAATACTGCGATAGGTGCATTGGTTTCGCTTCGTTGACTCCGTGAGGGAATCGAATTCAAGTTAAAAAGTTTTTTTTCGTCATTCACGACAGCTTTTATTCCCATTCCTTTCCGGTCACGAACTTGTATCCTCCGAAAATGGAGCCCATGACCCCGTTCTTCTCGGCGATATCAAGGTACCACCCGATGTATACGTGGATCAGAGTAAAAACCCACAGGATGTACATGATAAAGTGGTGCCAGAGCCGTATAGTCTGTATGTGCATGATGCTATTGAGCCATCCTCCGAGTACGAATAGGAAAAAGTTCGCAAGATGGCTCTGGGAATAGAGCGCAAAGCCGGAGAATATCTCAAAAATGAACAAGAGAAACACGACGAGATATGTTATGGCGGCCATGGCCGAATGCCCGACCGCATAGGGGGGTGTCTTCCTGATAAAGAGATAGAACTTCAGACCGTCCCACGTATCTTCCCACTGCCTTCGTGTGAGCGGAATAAACACCCGCCAGCTCGCGTATCGGTTGCCGGCAAACATCCAGTAGATCCTGATGATCACACTCATCAGAAAGATGTAGGCCGTCAAAAAGTGGATAAACCGCATCCATCCCATGATATACTGCTGCGTGGAAATAGCATGCATGAACGGATAGGCGATGTAATAGCCCGTAATGCTGAAAACAACCAAACACACGGCGTTTATCCAGTG
>JAWOJY010000095.1:0-15546 GCA_033854515.1 Nitrospirota bacterium | reverse complement strand
TAAAAGTCGCGTCCGTGACGAAAGAGGCGGCAGAGTATCTCGCCGGCCGTGAAGAGCCATTATCTTCTTCGCTCAAGCCTGGTGCGGGCGCACAACCGGCGCCAAAGACGGAACGAAAAGTCAGCCTCGGCACCATTCCGGACTTTGCTTATAGCGGCAAGGGGTTCAGGCTTTCCGGCGTGGTCCAGGGCTCACCTGCCGAGGCGGCGGGATTGCGAGAGGGCGATATCATCATCAAGGTAAACTCGACAACGGTCGGCAGCCTGAAGGACTTTTCCGATGTCTTGAAGACCTTGAATCCCGGAGACAGGATTTCGATCACTTTTCTGAGAGGCGGCAGGAAATCGACGGTGGAGACCGAGGTCAAGGCGAGGTAGAACAGTGCCGCGGAGGCGCGCCTTAGCTGGTCTGTGATCAACATCGGAGGCTTCAGTAGCCGCAATCATACTTCGAAGGTATTACAAGCCGAAGTTACTCATACCATATCATTTGTCGATTGACAAAGACAGGGACATACGATAGGATTCGGCGAAGGAATCACCGACCAGCCGGAACGAGCAAAAGCGCCGTCACGGCCATGCCTGGAGCAATTCGACGAAAGGAACAACATATGCCGCAGACGACATGTATAACGAGGACGATTCTCGGTTTTTCTTTAATGATGGTTTTCGTGATGAGCTGCAGCGATCCGAACAAGCAGGCCCCATTCAATGCCGACTCCGGCCATCCGGCGAACTGGCTCCCCGCTGCTCATATGACAGCGGCCGAAACGGGCCTTGACTCCTGCAAGAGCTGTCACGGGACGGATTTCAGCGGCGGAATATCAGAGGTGTCCTGCACGCTCTGCCATATGGGAAATGCGACCACCATCCATCCCCTCGCCTGGCAGGGAGACGCATGTTCCAACCACGGTGATTATGCATTAAATAACGGGACAACGGGCTGCGCAAACGCCTGGTGCCATGGGACAAGCCTTGGCGGCGTTTCGGAGAGCGGACCGTCATGCACGAAATGCCATACCCCGATCCCGACATCCCATATCTGCGGGACCTGTCATGGAATTCCTCCGGACGGATTGGCGCCGGCGGGCAACGTGTATCCGAACCTTCCCGGCGCTCACGGAGTGCATTCCGCGTTGAACGGAATAACGTGCGAGGTCTGCCACGACCGGCCGTGCGAGGATCATGCAAACGGCGTCTTGGATATCCTCTTTGATGCCGCATTCAACGCGAAATCGGGCGTGGCTTCATATGCGACCACCTCGACATCGAAGACCTGTTCCGAGATCAGTTGTCACGGAGGGACCCGGACGCAAACACTCGCACAGATGCAGCAGGACCCCGCCCAATCGACACCGGCGCAGACGCCTGACTGGTACACGGGCGCTATAAACGTCGACACGCAGTGCAGTGCCTGCCACATTTACGGCACAAGCGAATACAACAGCTATTCTTCGGGACAACACTTTTTCCATCTCGGCGGCGAAGGCGTCATCTATGCGACCTGTATTGACTGTCACGACACGACAAAACTTGCGGTCGGCCATTTTTCGGACCTCAGGAGTAACACTATTTCCGCCGGCACCGCGTCCGCGACGATACACAACTATATCAATTACGATGGTACAACGTGCAGTTACGGCGGCAGCGGCTGCCACGGCGGTTCATATGCACCGAGAAACTGGTGGCAGTAGTAACGCCCGGTCACATCGCCTGCAACCCTTCGGCATGCAGGCCGCGAAGGACAACAAAAGGCCCTGGAAGACCCAGGGCCTTTTTTATTACAGACACCGGTCATTGACAAGGGACTATTCATATGCTATATTAGTTGGTATTACAAATTATTTGTATAACTGACTGCTTATGATTAGACGATCCGCTGCAGAGAAAGAATCCGCCGCCGTTTCGGGTGGGCCGATGTCAGAAGCTCTCATGAAGCGTATGGGCTACCTGCTGAGCCGCACGGCAGCGCATGTCCGCAGGCGGACGGCCGATGCATTCCAACCCTTTGGAATCATTCCGCCCCAGCACGCGGTCCTTGCGGCCCTCGTTTTTCACGGACCGCAAACGCAAAAGGCCCTTGGGCAACACCTGAAAATCGACCCGACGACCATGGTGTGGCTCATCGACGAACTCGAAAAAAAGAAGCTTGTGCGGCGGGAGAATCATCCGGCTGATCGAAGGTCGTATCTCGTTACCGTGACCGCTGCGGGCAAGGCCCTTTTCGGCAGGAGCGACAAGCGACTCGACCTTTTGGAAGAGGAGCTTCTGTCAGCCTTGTCCAAAAGCGAGCGGGCGCATCTTCGGAAGCTGCTGACCAAGCTGTACCTCAGCGTCTCGGCCCGGAATATGCGCCCCAGGCCCGCTCAGAACGGTCGAAACTGAGACCCTGTTTTCAAAACAGACGGCAGGGCCTATGTACCGCGAATCGCCGGAAAGGGGGATTCGAGGGTGGAGGTTGGAAGCATGAAAAAGCATAATGCTGTTTATAGAGTCCTTCTTTCGGCGCTGGTGCTCGCACCCATCATCATGAATGGTCCGCAGCAAGCATTGGCCGGAGAAAAAGGAGAGAAGGAGAGTAAAATGCAAAAGGACGAAGGAAGAGTACAGAGGGTCGTTGAGTTTGAAAACGACCGCGTGAGAGTGGTTCGCTATCACTTTGACCCTCACGCGAAGGTGCCCATGCATGACGGCCCGGACCTCGTGGCGGTCTGGCTTACCAACGCCCGTTTGAAACTGACGTTGCCCGACGGAACGAGCACAACGGAGATCCATAAGGCCGGAGAAACGGAATGGGCCCCAGCGGGGAGACACGCCGGCGAGAATCTCACGGACACCCCTCTTGAGTTTATTTCCGTACAGTTGAAATAAATTCCGAAAGGGATAACAATCCGTTGCGGAGTCACAGGGCCGGACGAAGAACATCTGAAGATATACGATAGTATTTCCGCGTTTCTGTGACTCCGCGGCACATTCTGATTTTTCAGGGCCATTGCCCGTGCCCACAGCAAGGTGCAACAGCATGCCGTTGTGATGATATCAACGACCCCTTACACGGGCAACCGCGTTCTCAGCCGCTGTATAAACCCCGCTCCCGGAATCCTTGACCATAGCGCCGACGAGACAGGCTTCGTGAGATAGGTCATGAGGTGCTTTCGCTCCACGGCCTTTTTCAACGAGACCACCCATGATCCCGTGCGGAAACGCTCTCCGAACGCCAGTATCCCCATTTCCTTCCCGATGGATATGAGCTGCGGTCTGGTCTTCGGCTTATATGCGATTTTATCGCGTCCGCCGAGGTCGGCGGCGATATTGAGCGCGGCCACGCGGGCCTGGTCCATCGCATGATAGGCAAGCCGTTGCACGGACAGCGGCCCCTCATCGGAATATATGCTGATCGCGTCCCCGATCCCGTAAACCCGTTCATCCTCAAACACCTGAAGCCGGTCCGTAACCTTGAGCCAGCCCGCGGTATCTTTCGCAAGGGGCAGGTCTCTGATAAGTTTCGCCGGCTGGATGCCTCCTGTCCATATCAGGAGCGACATCTCGCGGCGCCGGCCTGATTCGAACACGATCTCGTTTTTCCTTACTTCCGCGATGCGATCTCCCGGGACGAGCCTGATCCCTTTCCGTATCAGGTAGTCCTCGGTAAAGGCCTGGACCTTCGAAGAGAATCCGGGCAAAGGGTGGTCGCGCCGCTCGATCAGCTCGACGACGATCCTCCCCGATTCCAGCTCATGGGCGCCGCAGGTCTCCCTGATGAAATCGATGAGTTCGCCCGCTACTTCCACTCCCTCGGTACCGGCCCCGGCGATGACGACCGCATGTGAGCAGGTCTGGTCCGAAATTATCCTGTTTAATTCAACGGCGATCCGCTCCGCGTCTTCGGGAGTGCGAAAGCGGCAGGAGTACTCTTCCGCGCCCGGCACGCCGAAGAAGTTGTTTTCCGCTCCGCTGCTGATGATGAGATAATCGTACATCGGTTTCCGTCTTCTTCCGGTGATTCGCCGCCTGGAAACGTCTATCGACACGACCTCGTCCTGAACGAATCGTATCTTCGCAGGAGCGAGGACCGTCGCAAGCGGTATCTGGATGTCGCGAGGCCTGACCTTGCCGGAAATGATCTCGTGGATGGACGGGATAAACGAGTGATAGGCGCTCCGGTCGACGAGCGTGATCTCGCATGATGTGCCGAGAAGACCTTTCAGTGAAAAGGCCGCCTCCAGCCCGGCGAAACCGCCGCCTATGATGACTATAGATTTCGTCATAAAGTCCCTCCTCACGGAAAGCGCCCTCCGCTTTTACACGAGCGGATTCCCCTTACCACCCCGAAGCAAGCCGCTCGGCAAGACGCGGCGGCAGCCCTGCGCGAATGATCTTGTCCTGGCACGCCCGGATATCATATTCCACATGGTGGAAGGCGATCCTGTCTTCGGCTGAATCATATAGCAGAAACGCCGCCCGCGGGTCGCCGTCCCTGGGCTGGCCCACGCTACCGGGATTGATGAGGTACTTCTTCCATGAAGCCAGATGGAGCTCGGGCACAAGCTCGACGGCGATCGCGCCCATGTAATAGCTGAGCGCCAGGCGCACATGAGTATGGCCGAAAAAACCGACCCTCGGACTTCCGGGCAATCCGGTCAGCAGGCGAAAATTGTCCTCTGCATCTTCCTTGTAGAGGATATACCGGTCCGTATCGTGGATCGAGCCGTGAAAAAAGAACATATGATCGAGCCGCTGCTCCCGCGGCAGATCCGCGAGAAATGCCTTGTTCTCTCCGGTGAGCTGTTCCCGGGTCCAGAGCACCGCCCTTCTGGCCAGAGGATTAAAATTGTCAGGCTCTTCGAGACCTGCGGCGCAGGCATCGTGGTTACCGATGATACATGTGACCTTCTTCTGCCGCAGGATGTCTATGCATTCATTCGGATTTGCGTTGTATCCCACTATGTCGCCGAGACAAACAATCTCATCAGCCTTGCTGTCCTCTATCCGCGCAAGCACGGCCTGCAAAGCCTCAAGATTGGAGTGGATGTCGGATATGACAGCAATTCGCATGCGTGAAACGCTGTTCCTGCCCCCCATACTTTCATGAATGTTCTTGATGACAGGTCCCCTCACCGGTGAAAATGTGCTCTCTTCTACCTCTAGTGTATCAAAATTTGCACGTTTCCATGAGCACTATGAAATATTCTGCCGCCGGCATCGACGGCTTTCCTCATTCCACCGTCCGCTGAGTTTGCAAAATGATTTTTGGGGACTCCTGAATCAAATTCTTCTCAGAATGGAATGAGATTTCACGCGGAGACGCGGAGGACGCAGAGTTTTAAATCTGAACCCATATCAGATACGTTTTTCTCCACGATCTCCGCGCCTCCGCGAGAGACCGTTTTTGGTTCCGGCTTGTCCGGGTTAGACGTTATGAATGAAATTCTTGGAAGAAGGGAAAGAATTTTTGCCACAAAAAGGCGCACCAGACGCAAAAAAGAATAGATTTCTTGTGTTTTTGCCTGCACCCGGCGCTTACGAGTGGTAACGCGAATGCGGGGTGGCCTCTTCGCGGCCATCGATTTTGATTCTCTTTGCGCCTTTGTGTCTTCGTCGCAGATTTTGGTTCCGATTTGTCCGAGTCAGGGAGTATAGTATGAATATAGGGATCACATCCCGAAAACACGATGGCACGGATAATAAAAACAGGCTGCTGCGGATTCCCCGTTGCAAAGACAAAATACTTCAACGCCTTCGGCGTGGTCGAGCTTCAGCAAACGTTCTACCAGCCTCCGGAGGACCATCTTATCGAGAAATGGCGAAAGGAATCTCCTGAAGGATTCGAATATACTTTGAAGGCATGGCAGCTCATCACCCATGAGCCTAAAAGCCCCACCTATCGGAAATTGAAGATGCCGATACCCTCTGCGAAGGAAAAACACTACGGCTCCTTCAGGCCGACGGACGAAGTGTCGGCCGCATGGACACGAACAAAAGATGTGGCGGAACTCCTCGGGGCGAGGATCATCGTGTTCCAATGTCCGCCGAGCTTCGGGCCGACGGCGGAACATAGAAAGAATCTCGTGACATTTTTCACGACGGCCCAGCGGAAGAACTTCACCCTTGCCTGGGAGCCGCGAGGAACGTGGAACGACGGGGACATCGAATCCCTGTGCCGGGAACTCGATCTGGTGCATGTGGTTGATCCTCTCAAAGCAGCTGCCACGTTCGGGGAAATGCGCTACTACCGTCTCCATGGCATCGGCGGCTATAAGTACAAATACTCGGATAGCGATCTGGCGAAACTAAAGAAAATTGCCGATGACGAGAGCCCCGAAATGGAAATGTATTTCATGTTCAACAACGTGTATATGTATGACGACGCTCTGGCGTTCGATTGGCTGATACGGGAAGGTAAGCCTAAAGATGGAGCGAATGCAGTCGAGTCGAATTGAGCGGCGACGGTCTCCGGAACTCGACAATTCTATGATATATTTTATTTACGACAGATAAGCGAACAACAGCGTGTGGGAGGTGTTCATCATGCCGGCGTACGACTATGAATGCAAGGACTGCAAGAAGGTTTTTACCGTTGTTCTTTCGTTCAAGGAATTGGATTCGAAGCCGAAGATAGAATGTCCCGACTGTAAAAAAACGAACGTGGAGAAAAAGTTTACCCCCTTTTTTGCGAAAACGGACAGGAAGTCGTAAATGCACCGGTAAACCCCGTTAGAGAACACGTTCTCAAACGCTTATAGATTGCGGCTTTTATCACAATCTATTTGGCAGAAATCAACCGGCGGCTGGAGACGGCGGCTTTCTCTAATGGGGTAAATCACCATGAGAGGAAAGAGGATTTCAAAACACAAAATTTCCCGGCGCTACGGGGTGGATATTTTCGGCACAGGCGGCCCCTCGCTGGCGCGCCGGATCAATGTCCCGCCCGGCGGGATTCGGACGCAAAAGACCCGCAAGTCGGAATACGCCAAACAGTTATACGAGAAACAGAAGGTTAAATATATGTACGGCGTGCGCGAGGCGCAGTTCCGCCGCTATTTCGAGATCGCCCGGCGCGGGCAGGAGCCGCCGGGCAAGGCGCTGCTGCAGCTTCTTGAACGCCGGCTGGACAATGTAATTTACCGTCTGGGTTTCGCACGCACGCGTATCATGGCCCGTCATCTCGTGAGCTACGGACACGTCCTGGTAAACGGCGCGCGTGTGGACAAGCCGTCCTATCTGGTCGGCCCCGGAGAGACTGTCACGCTTACGCCGAAGGCGCTCGCCATCCCCGAGGTGCAGGACGAGATGAAAGCCCACCGGCCTGCCCTTTCCTGGCTGCGCCGCGAAAACGGCAACGGCGTCGTCATTGCCCTTCCCAGCCGTGATGAGATCGGCGTCGAGATCAACGACGCGCTCATCGTTGAGTTCTATTCCCGCTGAGTCCGGCGCCGCCCACCCTGCGGTTGCTGCGAAAAATTCCCTTTACACCCGCGGCAGGACTTCTTTAAAATACACGCGCGTCTATTTCTTATTCACCTTGTCCTTGCACGGCAGGTTTTTGTGAACAAGCTTCCTTTTGAGCGTGCAGTGCAGGGCGACGAAGGTCCTGCAGCTCCGGGAGCCGTCAACGGAATCGGAGGAGGGAATTTCGCGTATTTACAGTCGAGGTCGCAGAATTTCGTGTTCATAGGCTGCGTGCGAGGCAAAAAGCCGTATCGAGGATTATGACCGAAAAAACATTTATTCACCACGACGGGGCGCTCGGCGACGTGCTCCTCTCTCTGGCCTGCATCGGGAAAATAAGGGAGGATGCGGGCTTTCTCCACTTCGCTGGAAGGCCCGACACGGCCGAACTTCTGAAAGTCTCGGGCATTGTCGATGACGCGTCGTCCGTCGACAACATGATCTATGCCTCGCTCTATACGGAATCCGCCGATGCCAGGGCGAAAGAGTTCCTCTCGTCCTTCGGCCGGGCCTTCGTCTTCACCGTGAATGGCGATTCACTCCTCGTTGCGAACATCGCAGCGGCCGTCCCCCGCACGAAAGCCGTTATCACGATCCCTCCTGACGGCGCAGCATTGCATGTCGCGGAATTCAGACATAACCGGCTCGGCATCGGGCGCAGGACTGTCGATTCGACGCCGATGCTGACTGTCCCTCCCGTGCATTGGCATCGGGCGAGGGAAGTGCTTGCCGAAAAAAGACGCTTTGACAGCTCCCTGCCGCTGATGGCGATGCATCCCGGGAGCGGCGGAAGGGAAAAATGCTGGCCCCTGCCGAATTACTTCGAGCTCGTTCGGAGGCTGACCGAGGAACAGAAGGTCTCCATCGTCATCTTCTCCGGACCTGCCGAGGATTATGAAATGAACGCAGAAATAAACCGGTTCGCCGACGCCGGTCCGGGCGTTATCCATGTCAGAAATGAAAAGCTCGCGACCGTGGCCGCCCTGATCAACCTGTCCCGCGTTTATCTCGGCAACGATTCCGGCATCACCCACCTGGCTGCGGCGGTCGATGCGAACGTCATTGCGCTTTTCGGCCCGACCGATCCCCTGCTCTGGAAGCCGCAGGGACGAAACGTACACATCGTGTCGGCAGGCTTCCCTGGCGGACGGATCCCGGCAATCACGGTGGACGAGGTGTATGAGCGGATGATTCCGTTTTTCCGCGGATGATCGTGGGAAACGCTCCGGTGTGCAGAGTACTGTAAAGAGAAGTCTCTGTGTGACCGGAAATCCATCGACCGTTTCACGGCATGAAAAAGGCCCGTACAGGAACGGGCCTGAACACTTTCTCGCCGTTATTCACAGGCGTTTCATGAATCAATCCCTGTCATGTCCCCTTCCATGTCCCCGGCCATTGCCGTTGCCCCTGCCGTGCCCCTTGCCCGGGGTCTCCCCGAGCATGCCGGAATCATCGTGTTTCAGGGCATGGAACTCCCTCGATCCGGGCCTGATGCCCAGGTTCTTCGCGATCACACCCCACCCCCTGCCCCGGTTGGCCTTGTATTCGCGGACCACGGTGTCGAGTGGCTGGTTGGCGAGGCGAGAGACCCTGACCGACATGTAGACGTCGGCAGGCTGCATTTTTTCTTTATGAATCAGCACATCGATGCTCTTCGCGGGCACATTGTACGAGACGCTCAGCCTGTTGATGAAGTTGTTCATGTCGGCCTGCGCCTCAACATTCAGGTTCCCCAGCGAAAGGTCGAGTTCCTTGTCTCCGGTCCTCGAATTGTACCTGAATCCGGCCTGCTGCGCGAAAGCCCCCTGGGTAACGAACAGACCTGCCAGAACGACCAAAAGCCACACCTTTTTCATGGACGACCTCCTGTGAAATATTTTTCGTATTTTCCCCATGAATACCGCCTGCGCGCACACCCGAGGGGAACGGGCTGCCGCAGCCCCGAATCTACCCGGACATCACTCCCTTCTCCGGAGAAACCTGAAAATGGTTTCCCTGAATTCACGGATATTGAGCGGCTTGGTAATATAGCCGTTTGCGCCGAGGGACAGCCCCCGTTGGCGGTCCCTTTCCTCTCCTCGCGTGGTGATAATGATGATCGGCACGTCCCGCTTCAGCTCCTCGCGGACCGCAGCAATCAACCCGGCCCCGTCCATCTCCGGCATGTTCATGTCGGTAAGCACGAGGTCTACGTCCTCGGCCTTCAGCTTTTCGAGCGCGTCGGCCCCGTTCACCGCTTCCCTGATCCCGACCCCCGGGAGCATCTTGATCAGGTGGAAAAGAAGGAACATGCGCATTGTCTGTGAATCGTCCGCCACCAGTATTTTTTTATTGACGAATGACGTCATCCTTTGTTCCGTTAGGCCGTGGCTCCGGACGCCGCGCATGCTTACGAGACGGGTACGCTCTTCGATGTCCGCTGCCGGACGATCGGTTCCCTGAGAGTTGTTTTTCTGGAAGAAAATAGTATAAAAATCGGAAATTATCAAGCATTTTTTGCGCGCAAAGAAATGCTTGCTTTTTCCGTGGCCTTTCCGTCACAAGTATTTCCCGAACACCACCTCGACTCTGAACAGTATCCCCGGAGTGGATTTAAAGTGCCTGCTCCGGGGGAACCGGCACTGCGGCGTGAGCTCGAGGAACAGCCAGTCCCGCCAGATGCTCTGCCGGTACCGTACTCTCAGGTCGACTTCCATAAGTTCGCCTACGGGCCTCGTCTGAAAGCTGTTGTCCCATTCGTACTCAAGCGCTTTCAGCCTGCCGAGCGGCTCGCGCAGCAGGAAACTCACACCGTAGAAATAGCCGTGCTGACGCTCGAACCACGTTCCCCCTGCGCTCGTACGGAAGAAAAAGTCGCGCGGGAGCGTGCGTTCGAAGTCGACGGCGGTCCTCGACTGCCACCCCGTGTCCGTATACCAGAGGACCTCCTCCGTGAAGCGCAGCGCCCATGGATCAAGAGGAAAGAGGTACCGGTATCTGGGCCCGATGAAAAAACCCGGGGTCATCTTACGAAACAGCAGTCCGGCCCGCACGCTGGTGTGGCTCCTGAGGGTCTCGTTCAAAATATACCGGAGCGACGTGGTGAAGTTCCTCTGTCCGGGAGGAGGCGGATATTGGTTCGGGACTACCGCCGGTGCAGACGGCGTTGCCGGCGCCTCGCTCGGAAAGTCGGAGAAGATAAGATGTGTCCTCTTTTCGAGCTGCGGAAGGACCAGCCGCAGGTCCAGATACGGCCTCGCGGCCAAGGAACTTGCCTCCTCGCGAAACACGTCGTAGCGAAACCGAAGCTGCGTACGGTTTTCTTCGCTCAGAATGCGCTGGTCCCCAAAAAAAGAGTCAAGCCAGGCCGCCGTTGCGGTAACCCGCTCCGACAGCTTTTCGTGAAACATTTCTGCAAAGCGTCCGATCTTCTCAAGCGTGGATGGTTTCTTCGGTGTTTTCTCTTCAGGAAGCTTTTCTGCGGGCTTCTCTCCTGCGGATTCCGGGGCTTGCCCCTGCGGCGGCGCAGGCCCCGTCGTTCCGGAAACGGTATTGGAGGGACTCGAAGCCGGAGAAACCGTGGCCGGCGTTCCCGGCGGTGCGGCAGGAGCCGCTGTCTGGGAGTCCGGAGATTGCGGGACCTGCTCTCCGAACGCAGGAAGCGCAGCAAACATCATTGCTGCGATGAGAAGAAAGGAAACGAGAGGTGCAAGATTATATGTTCTGGTCGATGGGTTCACTTGTCCCGGGCCCCGGAACAAGGATGCAGTGCCGCAGGCCTCTTTCTTGCGGCGCGATGCAAACCGGGGCTACTGAAAAAGTATCTAGAATTTAAGATAAGGGAACGCAGACTGAATGTCAAGGTATAATCCATGTCATAACACATTGAAAACGCAGTGTATAATGTACCATGCTACAATAAAGTTAAAAGATGCGCCTGTGAGAGGGGAACGGTTTTTATGAAGAAAGAATTGGCCGGCAGGATCGCGCTCGTCACAGGAGCGAGCCGCGGAATCGGACGGGCCATTGCGATAGCGCTCGCCGAGGCGGGCGCCGCCGTTGCTGTGAACCACAGGTCGAGCGAGAGCGACGCGAGGGAAGTATGCAGGCTGATAGAAGGTTTCGGCCGCCGCTGTGTGACCGTGCAGGCCGATGTCGCCCTTTCGTCCGACGTTGCCCGCATGGTGGAATTCGTTCAGCAGGAGCTGGGAGCAGTGACAATCCTCGTGAACAACGCGGGCATTGCCCGATCCCGGTCGATTGAGGATATCACGGAGACCGATTGGGATGAGACAATGGCAATAAACCTCAAATCTGCTTTTCTTGTCGCTCAGAAAGTGCTGCCCCGTATGCGCGCCGTGCGCTGGGGCCGGATCATCAACATATCCTCGGTGGCAGCGGAAATCGGCGGCGTAGTCGGCCCCCATTACGCCGCTTCGAAAGCCGGCATGATCGGCCTCACCCATTTTTATGCTTCCCGATTGGCCGCAGACGGGATCACCGTCAATACCATCGCTCCGGGGCCGACGCGCACAAGCATGGCGGCCGGCCTTCCTCAATTACAGTCCGCCGCGCTGCCCGTGGGCCGCTTCGGCGAACCCGATGAAGTGGCCGCCGTCGCCGTGATGGTCGCATGTAACGGTTATATTACGGGACAAACCATAAACGTCAACGGCGGAAGATATATGAGTTGACATCCGTTGACCGGCAGCCGGCCGGACCCGGATTACTTCTGAACCGGCGGTTTCTTTGCCGAAAAGCTTTTGACATAGAGAACGAGCGACTGCATATCCACAGAGTTTGTGTCCAGAGGCTTTCCTTTGAGCGCATAGATGATACAATAATTCACCGCCTCTTCCAGGGTAGTGTGCATTTTCCCACCGGTAAACCACTCCTTTTTATTCGCGGTGTTTTCAAGCCCCTTGCCGTTCGCGTGGCAGGTATTGCAGGACGCGCCTGTGGTGCCGAGGGCCGGATCATTAAAGATGACGTTGCCCCTTTCTATGGACGGCTTCTCCTCTGACGATGCATCCAGCACGGCGAAAAACCCCGGAATCAATAGAAGAAACAGCAGGCCGGCTTTTTTCATGGCCTTCCCTCCTCTAAAAGTTTTTTACGGCATAGTTTAAAAATAGCATGCGCAAGGGTGTTGTCAAGGCAGCAAGTCGCGGGAATTACCGGACCGGCCGCTCTTATTAAGCTTATAGAGCTTTAAAAAAACGGGATCTATCGGAGAAATGGAAAGAATATTTCACCGCGAAGACGCAAAGAACGCGAAGAAAATCCGGATTTTGTGTTTAAAACTTCGCGACCTCGGCGTGGCCTGTGGCAATCGTGCCATGGCGGTTCAAGCCTTTTGGTTCCGGCCGTGTTAGGTTTATTGAAAATTCCGGGTTGAATTTTCAGGCAGGATATGCGAATATTAGGCCGAAAGTATGAAGAGACTGTTCTTGAAAAAGACCCTCGCCGAACTGACAGTGGAAGCATTTGAGGAACGGCACGGGCTGAAGCGTTCCCTCGGCCCCCTTAATCTCATTCTCCTCGGAATCGGGGTCGTCATCGGCGCGGGCATTTTCGTGCTCACCGGCCATGCCGCGGCGAAGATAGCAGGACCCGCGATTACGCTCTCTTTTATCCTCGCGGCGGTGGCCTGCGCCTTTGCCGGACTCTGCTATGCGGAATTCGCCTCCATGATTCCCGTTGCCGGGAGCGCTTACACCTACGCCTATGCCACATTGGGCGAGTTCGTTGCATGGATCATCGGCTGGGACCTCATCCTGGAATACACGGTCGGCGCGACCACCGTGGCCATCGGATGGTCGGGCTATCTGGTGAGCTTTCTCAAAGATTTCGGCATCGCTCTCCCGGAAACGTTCAGCGCCCCTCCTCTCGCCTACAATGTCGAACTCCAGAGGTGGACCGCCACCGGCGCCGTCATGAACCTGCCCGCGGTCGTCGTCGTTGTCTTTATTACCGTGATCCTCGTCATCGGCATAAGGGAGTCGGCGGCCCTGAACGCCTTCATCGTCTTTCTCAAGGTGGCGATCGTCCTCGCATTCATCACTGTGGGTGTCTTTTTCATCAAGCCCGATCTCTGGCACCCCTTCGTTCCGGACAACAAAGGAGTCTTCGGCGTCTTCGGCTGGAGCGGCATCCTCAGGGGGGCGGGCGTCATCTTTTTCGCCTACATCGGGTTCGACGCGGTCTCGACGCTCGCCCAGGAGGCAAAAAACCCGAAGAAGGACATGCCCATCGGCATCCTCGGCACTCTTCTGATCTGCACGGTCCTCTATGTGGCGGTCTCTCTGGTCCTTACCGGAGTTGTCCGGTATTCGGAGCTAAATACGCCGGCGCCCCTCGCGGTCGCCCTCGACGCCATGAAGCTCCAGGTCTTTTCTCCCGTGCTCAAGATCGGCGCGATCGCCGGCCTGACCTCGGTGATCCTTGTTCTCCTTCTCGGCCAGACGCGGATATTTTTCTCCATGGGCAGGGACGGCCTCCTCCCGCCCTTCGCGGCAAAGATCCACCCGAAGTTCAGGACGCCCTACGTCAACACCCTTATCACGGGGGCCGTTACCGCCGTCTGCTCCGCCCTCCTTCCCATCGGCATCGTGGGAGAGCTTGTGAGCATCGGCACGCTCCTCGCTTTCGTCATCGTCTGTGCCGGAGTTTTGATTCTGCGGTATTCCGATCCCCATGCCCCCCGGGTGTTCAAAGCGCCGGGAGGCGCGGCGACCCCGATCCTGGGGATGCTCGCCTGCCTCTACCTCATGTCGGGGCTTCCCCGGGACACCTGGATCAGGCTTTTCGTCTGGCTCGCCCTGGGTCTCGTGCTCTATTTCAACTACGGGATAAAGAAAGCGGGGAAGAGAAAAGTCCGATCCTGACAGGCAGCCCTTTCCCCTGGGATCGAAACGCTGCGCGAAGTGAAGCGCGGCCCGTAATCGTCATTCGGCGCGCAATGCCATCAGGACCATTACCATTCCTCGAGAGGATCGATTCGCTACGCCGCCAAGCGCAGTTCCGCTTCCAGAAGAGACCGTGTCTGCCCGTGGATGAGGCCTTGTACAAAGTCTGTCGCGAGGAAATCATGGGGAAACCCAAGCGGGACCGCGCTCGCGTCATCGAGCCTCTTCATGTGCTCCGGTGAAAGCTCAAAGGTCAGACAGCCCAGGTCGTCCTTGAACTGCTCGACCCTTCGTCCTGCGATGATGGGAATCAGATCTCCCTGGTCCTTCTTCTGGCGGATCCAGGCGAGCGCAACCTGGGCCGGCGAGTGGTTGATCTGTCTTCCTATGTCGATTGCGACCTCAACGATCTTCAAACTTCGCTCGTTCACGAAGGCGGGAGTCCGGGGGTTATCAGGCGTGAACCTCTTGGGCTCGGCCGTTTTGGCGTTGTATTTCCCCGTGAGCAGGCCCCCTGCCAGAGGCGACCAGACCGTCACCCCGATACCAAGCGCCTTTGCCATGGGCAGGAGTTCGCGCTCGGCAGTGCGTTCCGCGAGGTTGTACAGGACCTGGATGCCGATGAACGGCGTCCATCCCC
The DNA here is from genome assembly GCA_033854515.1 of Nitrospirota bacterium. Classification (GTDB taxonomy): domain Bacteria; phylum Nitrospirota; class UBA9217; order UBA9217; family UBA9217; genus JAWOJY01. The sequence goes on along the minus strand of JAWOJY010000095.1, from coordinate 571 downwards.
GAAGTTCGGCGATGGTAGTGGCCCGTGCTATGACCCAGGCAGGCGCGTCGGAGAATCCGACGTAGAGTATCTTCCCGAGCCGCACCTGGTCATCGAGCGCGCGCATCAATTCCTCGAGGGGCGTGACCCCGTCCCAGGCATGCACCCAGTAGAGGTCGATGTAATCCGTATCCAGCCTGTCGAGACTTTCCTCGAGCGCCTGGACCATGCTCTTACGGTGATTTCCGCCTGCGTTCGGGTCATCAGGCCTGTTGCTGAGAGTGTATTTCGTCGCTATTACAAACCGGTGACGGTCGGACCCGACAAATTCTCCCACCAGTTTCTCGCTCGTTCCATCGGTGTAGTGGTTGGCCGTGTCGATGAAATTCCCGCCCGCCTCCACAAAGGCGTCGAACATCTTCCTGCTCTGTTCTTCCGAGGCGCCCCAACCCCAGTCTTCGCCAAAGGTCATGGTTCCCAATGCCAATTCGGATACCTTAAGTCCGCTTTTACCCAACAGTTTGTATTTCATAGGAGATACCTCCTGTAATGATACGATTTTGTAACAACAATATATATTATAGCGCGGATG
>JAWOJY010000094.1:0-5950 GCA_033854515.1 Nitrospirota bacterium | reverse complement strand
GACGCCGCTGTTGAGAAACACAGGGATGCCCGTGGCCACCTGCCGCACACCGCTCTGGGGAGCTGCGGAATTCACGGTAACCGACGCGGAAGTGGATCCGCCCTGCCCGTCGCTCACGGTAACGCTCACCGTCTTTGTTCCGCGGGTATCGGCGTTGATCGGGAGGATCCCGAAGCGGGCTTCCTGGACAAAGGCCGGCACATCATTTTGATTCGTAGTGCCGCCCAACGCGGAGGCGAGCGTCTGAGACGTTGCCGTTGCCGTGGTGCCGGACCCGGTCGCCCCGGTCCATGTGTAAGTCAAGGAAAGGCCAAGCGGGCTCGTTGCAGAGGCAGTAACGGTAAAGGACTGCCCGTATCCGACGTCATTGCCGCTCGCCGTCAGCACTACGGAGGGTGCACCGCTCGCGGCCTCTGCCATCGTAGCGTTCGATGGGGTCTGGACGCCATTAGCCACGTTCACATTTGCCGTCGCCGTGGTATAGTTGGTCTTGCTGAACGTGAGAGTATAGGATCCGCCCGGCAGGCTCAAGCTATAGGAACCGTCAGCAGCGGTGGTCGCCGTGCCGCCGGTTACCGTAGGATTCGAGGTCACCGAGACACCGGCAAGAGGAACATTGCCGACTTTAGTTACGACCGTACCGCTCACGGTACCCGTCGTGGGCGCCGAAGTGCCTGCCGCACCGGTATCGCCTTTACACCCGGTCATAAGGCTGAAAGTGACGAGCACGACGCAACACAGAACTACATACATGAACAACTTCGGAAATGACTGTGTCTTCATTTATGTTGCCTCCATTTCTAGGAATTGGAAAAGCCTTGAAAAGAAATTTTCCTGAAACTACACAAGTTTGTTCACATGATCGTTCCCCCCTTTATTTCAATATTTTATACATTTACCTCAATAAAAACATCACACTGCGTTACAAATGTTGCATAATATAACGTAAATTTAATTTTTGTTTCATTTGTTACAAAATAGGACACTTATATCAACCTGCAATTTTAACGCCACGAAAAAAAAATTTGATGAATTACGCTCAGAGTATTGTTGGTTTTCCAACAACTTGATATAAATGATAGAAATTAAGCAGATGCGCAACTCCACGAAGTTGAGCGAAGATCAGGAATGATAACAACAATTGGACACGGAAAAGATGGGGATAAAAACAGCGGTTACCTTGACTATGTAGGACTGAAAGGTATGAGTAGGAGACAAAGGTACCTTCAGTGTTGGTCCCCTGCCGCATCGAGACTTCACCGAACAGAACGATGAGGCACAGGCCCACACTATAACTAACACTATAACTATAAGTCGAGAGTTAATCAGAATCAGATATGTTACACGCCCCGGAAACGGCATTCCTATGTTGCGGCCATTCTTCTGTTTATCTCGCTCCAGAGTTCCTTCATCCCCAGACCGCTCCTGGCGGACGTGAGAATAGGTTTATCATGCATGCCCGCTTTTAAGCCTATTTCCCGCTGGGCCCGACGGGCCTCAAGACGGTTCAGTTTGTCGGCTTTCGTCAAAACGCAGATAGCCGGAATATCATATCGGTCCAGCCATTCGATCAAGCGCCGGTCACGCTCGTCCGGCTCCCTCCGGACGTCGAGAAGGACGACGACGGCCTGCAATTGCGGTGTGTCCTTTAAATACCCTTCAATCATGGGAGCCCACGACTCGGTCACTGCCCGGGGGACATGAGCGTAACCGTATCCCGGAAGGTCCACGAAATAGAATTCATCGTTGATAATGAAAAAATTGATCAGTTGGGTCTTGCCGGGTGTTGCGCTTGTTTTAACCAGATTTTTCCGGTGCAGCAGCGCGTTGATGAGCGATGACTTGCCCACGTTGGAACGTCCGGCAAAAGCAATTTGTGGCCTCCCGTCCCTGGGGAATTGCTTCGGTCCGGCGGCGCTGACGACGAAGTCGGCAAAAATTATTTTCATGGTGTCAGATGACAGAGAACTGAAAAACAGAAGACGGAGCACAGAAGTCAGACATCAGGCGAGAGCCGAAAAAGAAACAGACCACGAAACCGTGGTCTGTCCTCCGTAATCCGTGCTCTGACGTCTGCTTTACGCTATTTTCTCGTAAATGAGCAGCGGTTCAGCCTCGTTGTTGATGACGTCGGCGTTGATAACGCACTCCTTGATGCCGGGCTGGGACGGGACGTCGTACATCACGTTGAGCATCACGTCCTCGAGGATGGCGCGCAACCCGCGGGCACCCGTCTTCCGCACGATCGCCTTCTTTGCAATGGCGCCAAGGGCGTCGTCGGTAAATCGCAGCTTGCACCCTTCGAGCGAGAGGAGCTTCTGGTACTGCTTGATCAGGGCGTTCTTGGGCCTCGTGAGGATATCGATGAGCGCGTGCTCGTCGAGTTCTTCGAGCGTTGCAACGACCGGCATGCGCCCGACGAACTCGGGAATAAGGCCGTACTTGAGCAAGTCCTCGGGCTGAAGGCTCGCCATGATCTGGTTCATCTTCTTCTCCTGCTTGCTCTGGACATCAGCGCCGAACCCCATGGTCTTCTTGCCGATACGCTGGTCAATGATCGTGTCAAGGCCAACGAAGGCGCCGCCGCATACGAACAGGATGTTCGTCGTGTCCACCTGGATGAACTCCTGGTGGGGGTGTTTCCGGCCCCCCTGGGGCGGCACGCTGGCGACGGTCCCCTCGATCAGTTTCAGGAGCGCCTGCTGCACGCCCTCGCCGGAGACGTCACGGGTGATGGACGGGTTCTCCGATTTTCGGCTGATCTTGTCGATCTCATCGATATAGACGATGCCCCGCTGTGCCCGCTCCACATCATAATTGGCGTTCTGAAGGAGCTTAAGGATGATATTTTCAACGTCCTCGCCCACATACCCCGCCTCGGTGAGCGTGGTGGCGTCGGCGATGGTGAAGGGGACATCGAGGATCCGCGCAAGGGTCTGTGCGAGCAGGGTCTTCCCCGTGCCTGTCGGACCTATGAGCAGGATATTACTCTTCTGGAGCTCCACTTCCTCGCCGATTTCGTGCTGAATGCCGATCCTCTTGTAGTGGTTGTGCACGGCCACGGAAAGGATCTTCTTGGCGCGGTCCTGGCCGATTACATACTCATCGAGAGTGCGTTTGATCTCCGAAGGCTTGGGCAGACGTGGGAGCTTCGCTTCCTTCGCGCCCTCCCACTCTTCGGCGATGATCTCATTGCACAGGTCCACGCACTCGTTGCAGATATACACCGATGGGCCGGCGATGAGCTTCTTCACCTCTTCCTGTCCCTTTCCACAAAATGAGCACTTGAGCGGCGTATGGTCTTGTTTCTCCGTCATATGCTTACTTCTCCTTCGTACTGCGCATTTGTTTCTTCGTTATCACTTCGTCAATAATTCCGTACTGCTTCGCGTCCTCACCGGACATGAAAAAATCCCGGTCCGTATCAGTCGCGATCTTTTCTATGGGCTGTCCGGTATGGTTTGCTAGTATCTTGTTCAGCGTGTCCTTGAGCTTCAGGATTTCCCTGGCGTGGATCTCGATGTCCGTGGCCTGCCCCTGAAAACCGCCGGCCGGCTGGTGGATCATGATGCGAGCATGAGGCAGGGAGAACCGCTTGCCCTTTGTGCCTGCCGCTAGGAGCAGCGCGCCCATGCTTGCAGCCTGACCGATGCAGATCGTCGAAACCGGGCATTTGATGTAATTCATGGTGTCGTAGATCGCGAGTCCGGACGTTACGATACCGCCCGGCGAGTTTATGTAGAGATAAATGTCCTTGTCGGGATCATCGGCTTCGAGAAAGAGGAGTTGGGCGATCACGGTGTTGGCGACCACATCGTCAACGGCGGTTCCCAGAAATATGATACGGTCCTTGAGAAGCCGGGAATAGATATCGTATGCCCGTTCCCCTCGGCTCGTTTGTTCTACAACAATAGGGATCAACGACATAAATTCTCCTTGATGCAATTTATAAAATGCCCTTGAAATATCAAAAATGCCATTTTTAATTTTTACTACTTTAATTATATACCTTCTTGGCACGGGAAAGCAAGAGGGCCATGGTCTTTTCCTGAACGATCCCCGAACGCAGATGGTCGAGGCCGCTTTCGCTGGACTCGTAATATTTTCTGACAGCCTCAAGAGGGCGGCCGGAGACTCTCGCCATTTCCGCGAGCTTGGCAGTGACTTCTTCGTCGGTGGCCTCGACCTTTTCCTTTTCCGAAATCGCGTCGAGGATGAGCATGCCCTTCACGCGCGTTTCGGCCAGAGCACGGTTCTGCTCCCGGAATTTGGCTTCATCAAAAGCTTTCACGTCCATGCCCTGCCGCGTGAGCCGCATGGTCTGGTCCTTCACCATGTCTTGCAGTTCCTGATCAACCAGGGATGGCGGGATTTCGAAGGAATGCGTCTCGATAAGACGCGACATGAGTTGTTCCCGCTGCCCGGCCAGCTGTTCGTTCCTTTTTCTTATCTCGAGGTCTTCCCGAATGCGGGATCGCAACTCTTCCACGGTCTTGTGTCCGCCGATGTCCTGAGCGAAATCGTCATTCAGTTCAGGGAGCGCCGCTCTTTTGATCTCCTTCACCGTGACTTTGAACGTAGCGTCCTTGCCGGCAAGTTCTTTTCTGTTGTAGTCCGCGGGGAAGGTCACACGGATTTCTTTCGTCTCGTCTTTGTTCATACCGGCGATCTGTTCCTCGAACCCCGGGATCAGGTTGCCGCTTCCGAGCGTTACCATGTGGCCGGCCGCTTTGGCGCCTTCGATAGGTTTCCCCTCCATGAAGCCCTCGAAATCCACGGTCACCGTATCGCCTTTTTCTACGGCGCGGCCATCGACCACCTCGAGCTGGGCGTACATCTCCCGCAACCGCTCAATGGTCTGCTTAACTTCATCGTCGGTCACCGTGATAGGTCCTTCCTTGACTTCTATGCCCTCGTATGCGCCGAGTGTTATCTCCGGCCGCACTTCAACAGTGGCGGAAAAGCTGAACGGCTGGCCCTTGACCATGGAAACGTCGCTGATCTCGGGCGCTTCTACCGGATGAATGTGGTGCTCTCGCACCGCCGTGAAATAGGCCAGCGGAATAAGCTTGTTCATCACATCCGCCTGTACTTCCTCCGCGTAATGACGTTCCAGAACGGCCCTCGGCGCCTTGCCCGGACGAAATCCCGGGATCTTCGCTTTCCTGGCGACATTTGCAAATGCCTTGTCCCTCTCTTTTGCGACGTCATCCTGAGGAACCTCCACGCGTATTTTCTTCTTTATCGGGCTGATGTCTTCTACTACGAATTTCATCCTTTTCCCACCTTTGAGTAAGAGTTTTTTTCGGTTAGAAAGTTAACCGTGGTATTCAAGCTGCACGCCGCCCTCGATTTGTTTGGTGCGAGAGGGGGGACTTGAACCCCCACGGTTGCCCACCAGATCCTAAGTCTGGCGCGTCTGCCAGTTCCGCCACTCTCGCTCCATGGTTCAGACGACGCAAGTCAATAGCTCCGGATACAAGACGCGCACATCCCGCCTGTAACGCGGAGGTCAAGGAATGAGACGTACAATCGTACGCTGCCGTGACGAAAGAACGCAGCGGATCGACTTTTAACGATGCCGTCAATAATAAAGAAAGCAGTGAGCGTCCAGCAGCATCCCTGTTTTTGGATCCCTGCCCACAACTCACTGCTCCCTGTGTGTTTTATGGTGAGCCGTGAAGGAGTCGAACCTTCGACCCGCTGATTAAGAGTCAGCTGCTCTACCAACTGAGCTAACGGCCCGTACAATGACGAAGGAACCCGCTGCAAACCGTGCTATTATACTTATCTTCGGTGCGGGATGCAACTGAAAATTACACGGTACTGTTATAATGGCGCGCCCGGCGGGAGTCGAACCCACGACCTTCGGCTTCGGAGGCCGACACTCTATCCAACTGAGCTACGGGCGCAATAAATGCTATTCAACATTCAATCTGTGAGGTCGCAT
>JAWOJY010000093.1:0-36213 GCA_033854515.1 Nitrospirota bacterium | reverse complement strand
GCGGAGGAGCCAAAGGGCTGGAAATTCGAGATCACGCCCTATGCGTGGCTCGCCGGCATCGAGGGCGACATGACGGTGAACGGGCACACGGCAGAATTCAAGAAGTCGTTCAGCGACCTCTTTGATTACGTGGATTGGGGCGGTTCGCTGCTCGGCGTGGCACAGTACAACCGGTATCTCGCCTGGGTCCAGGCAGATTACTTCTCGCTGAGGACCGGTAAGTTGGACGTAGACCAACAGCCCCAGCATGGAAGGCTGGACTCGAAGCTGTTTCTGGGCGAGTATGCCGTGGGCTATCAGGTGGACGGCTGGGCGGAAGGCCAGACGATCGATCTGCTCGTAGGGGGGCGTACCCTTCGTGTCGAGAATACTCTTGAGGTCTACGGCGTGGGTACGTTCAGCAAGAACAAAAATGTTACTGACCCGATCTTTGTCATGCGGCCCAGTATCCCGTTGTTTCCGTCGAAAATCACAGGCTTGCGTTTCAATTCCACGCTCGGTATTGGAGGCGGCGTCGATTCGGATCTTATCTGGGAACTGCAGCCACAATTTCAGTACCAGTTCACCGACCATATTGCAGGGCGTTTGGGCTATCGCACTGTCCACTACAAATTCTCGAAGGACGGAAACCAGTTGAATATCGATCTCTCCGGACTTATTGTCGGTATCGGGGTGCTGTTCTAGGACAAGGGCAAAGATTTTTGGCCGTTCGTGGCGTGCCGTCGAACCATTCAAAAGACTCTTTCAACAGCCTGCTGATAGATCACCCAAAGCGGCCGATGACGCTTTCCTTTTCCCTGGCCGGAGTCGGGGAGGACTCCCCGGAAGGAGGGGAATTTCATGCTGCAAGGCACGTTTGAGTGCAGCACATTTCGGCGGATTCTGGCGCTCTTCCTGGGTGCAATGATCGCCCTTCTTCCGCTCGGCCTGTCCCGCGCCACCGAGCAGCAGAGACGGCCCAAGATCGGCCTGGTTCTGGGCGGCGGAGGCGCCAAGGGATCGGCACATATCGGCGTGCTGAAGGTGCTGGAGGAACTGAGAGTCCCGATCGACTTCATCGGAGGCACGAGCATGGGCGCGGTGGTCGGCAGCATGTATGCATCGGGCATGTCGCCCGGCGACATCGAGCGTGCCCTTACGGCCGTGGACTGGGACGACCTCTTCACAGACAGCCCGCCGAGGTCCGAGATCGACTTCTGGCGCAAGCGCGATGACTTCACGATCCTGTCGGCACTGGAACTGGGCATCAAGGGCGGGAGCGTGCGCATGCCTCGTGGCTTCATCGCGGGCCAGAAGATCGGGCTCTTGTTCGAGACCCTGCTCATGCCGGTCTCGAACATCACGGACTTTGACAAACTGCCGACGCCCTACCGTGCAGTGGCGGCGGACCTTGAGACCGGCGAAGTTGTAGTTCTGAAGAGCGGAAGGCTTGTCGACGCTGCGAGGGCGAGCATGTCGGTGCCGGGAGTTTTCCCCCCTGTAGAGGTAAACGGCCGTTTGCTCGCTGACGGGGGGATCGTTCGAAATCTGCCCGTTGATATCGTGCGGGCGATGGGCGCGGACATCATCATCGCCGTGGATGTGGGAAAGGCATTGCCCCCGAAGGAAAAGCTCAACTCGATGATGGCGATCTCCAACCAGATGATCAATATCATGATCAAAGCCAACGTGCAGGCACAGATCGACAGTCTCAAGGAGAGGGACATCTTCATGAGACCGGATCTCGGCACGATCGGGTCAAGTGACTTCAAGCGGGGGAAGGAGGCGATCGAACGCGGGATGAAGGCGGCCCGGGGGCAGGAGGCTGCGCTGCGCAAGCTTTCGGTCACTGACGCGGAATATTCAGTCTATCGCATAAGGCATCAGCGCAAGCCGCCGGAGTCCGTGAGAATCGGCGAAGTGGCCGTCGAAGGGCTTTCACGTGTCTCGCCAGACACCGTCCGGAGCAAACTTGATATAGAGCCGGGGCAGGAGATAGGCATTGAACAGCTGAAAGACAGGATAGGGACAGTCTACGGCATGGGAGATTTCGAGCAGGTGGCCCTTGAGGCCAAACGCCGGGATGATGTCTATGACCTGACAGTAAGGGCAAAGGAGAAGCCCTGGGGTCCGAACTACTTACGATGGGGCATCAGTCTCTCGAGTAACGCCAAAGGCGACAGCAGTTATTTCATTCTCGGCGACTACACGATGCGATGGATCAACCGGCTTGGCGCCGAATGGAAGAACCAGGCCATGTTCGGAAGCCACCAACGATTACTGTCCGAGTTCTACCAGCCCCTGGAACATTCCCGGACGCTCTTCATCGCGCCCCGTGTCACGTGGGACCAGCACCTTATCGATCTGTATCAAGGAAACGATATTATCGCTCAATACCGGGTGCGGAAGGCCGCCGCTGCAGTAGATTTCGGGATCCAGCCCTGGTCGTACGGCGAGATCAGGCTGGGATACGAGGCCGGGTCGGGCACGCAGTCTCTCTATCGGGGTACGCTGCCGCTTCCGCGCCGGGACATTGACTTCAGTGCATTCCGGGTCCGGGTGCTCGCCGATCAACTCGACGACGTGAAATTTCCCCATGAGGGATACGGAGGATTTATAGACTACTACGATTCCATACCGGACTTGGGCGCTGACAATCGGTACCAGAAGATCGACGCAGGGTTCCTCAAGGCTTTTACGCATAAATCGTATACATTGCTTGCAGGTGCCAGGTACGGTTCGTATATAAGCAGCACGATACCTTTCTACGATGAGTTCACCCTCGGCGGTTTTCTTAACCTCTCAGGATATCAGCAGGACCAGCTTCGGGGTCAGCGGGTAGCACTGGGAAGGCTTATAGCCTACCGGAGGGCAAGGCAATCCATGCTTGGCTCCTTCTATATAGGCGCCTCCGTCGAGACGGGTAATGTCTGGCAGACAGGGCAGAGCGTGGCACTGAACGATCTATTGATGGCGGGCAGTGTGTTCATCGGTTACGATACAGCCCTGGGTCCTCTCTACCTGGGCTTCGGGACCGCTGAACGGGGAGTCTCTTCATTTTACTTCTATCTCGGGAGAGTGTATTAACCCGCAGTCAAATGAAAAGAGTCAGATAGTAATTCAACGAATCAAGAGGTTGCGGTTCTGCAGCAGCCCTTTTTTCTTTAGAATGTGTAATCCGCAATACCCGGCCCCTCTTTCACAAACAAACATCTTAGGGTCAAACATCTCAGGATCAGGTCTTTAATGTTTGACTTTGCTTTTTCACTTTGATATCCTCACCGCATGGCCCGTCCCTTACGCATAGAATGTGCCGGCGCTGTTTATCATGTTACTTCGCGAGGGTAATGAGAGAAAGCCCGTCTTTAAGGGCGGCCAGGACCGGGGTTCTGTAAAACTAACCGGCCGGAAGGAAGTATTCCTTCCGGCCTTCGTTGTTCAACTTGACTCCACGATAGTTTCTCGGCAGCAAATTTCTTTTCAAAATAAGACGGCATCTTTTTGGGGATCCTTAGCGGCTTCCTCCGGCTGATCGCCGTCGTTGCTTGCGACCCCAGAGGACCTCAGGTGAAACGGCACGGCGCGCGGCAATATTGTCCGGCGCGCAGCGGCGGATGCGGCAGGGCCGTGTTCTCCCAACCCAAGGGCCTCCGTGTAGACCGACTGGTGACGGAGCAGGCTGCCGACGACAGAGGCGATAACGCACGCAGGCAGGGCTGCGAGCACCACGTGGTAGTTGTGCGTGGTCTCGAAAACCATGATGGCGGACATTGCGGGGGCATGGGTGGTTGCTGCGAGCAGGCTGCCCGCACCGACCAGGATCCAGAGCGTCTGGGAATGGTCGGCCGACGGGATCAGCAGCGTGTGACCGATGAGCAGTCCCAGGGAGGCGCCGGTCACCAGGGTAGGGGTGAGCACGCCGCCGGGGATGCCCGCAGCGCTGGCAAAGGTGACCGCGATCAGCCGCAGCACGAACACGGCCACTATCGCGCTCAGTACCCAATGCGCGGACAGGAAGGACTGCATCACGCTGAAACCGTTGCCCCAGACCTCGGGCCGCGCAACCGACAGCAACCCGATGGCCAGCCCGGCCAGTCCCATGCGCGCCGGCAACAAGGTGAACAGCGCCTGGTAGCGTTTGTTTGAGGTATGGAGCAGCCACAGGAACACGGGTCCGAACAGGCCGGCCACCAAGCCCACGAGGGACGCATCAAAGAGGTCGTTAAATCCTACCGGGGGCACTGCGTGCGCAATATAGAGCGGACCGGTAGCGAAGAGCGCCTGCGTGGTAAGCTGGGCGATCACGGCCGAGACCAGGACCGCGCTTATTTCTCGGAGGGCCAGTCCGCCGAGAATGATTTCCGCCACGAACAGGGTGCCCGCGATCGGGGCGTGATACGCGCCCGCAAAGCCGGCTGCGGCGCCGCAGGCAACGATCAGCCTGCGGTGTGATTCATCGGCGCGGAAGATCCGCCCGAGAAGCGAGGAGGCCACGGACGCAAATTGGATCATGGTCCCTTCGCGTCCGATCGTAATGCCCCCGCTCACGCCGATGAGCGAGGAGCCCGTCCGGACGAGATTCGGCCCGAGCGGCAGGACGCCGTCGGCCACCTGCACCGCCTCCATGTATTCGGGACCCCGCGGCCGCTTGATCCAGCGGTGGCCCGCCCACATGGCCAGTCCGCTCGCGGCGCCCGCGATCGTCGGGACCGCAACGCGCGCCCACAAGGGCAGGGCGCGCGCGGCCGCGACGAGATGCTCCTGCGAGGAATAGAAGCGGACGATCGTGTACATCGCCGTGCGAAACAGTTCAACGGCAAGGGAGCCCACGAAGCCGACCGCTGCGGCTACGAGAAGCATCGGGACCATCGGATCAAGACCGGGATCGAAAGGGGTTTCACGGTGCTTGAGCCGGGGGATCTTGTGCGAAATCTTGAACGCCATGTTTTTTCCTCAAACCCGCAGGACGGGAAAGTGACTTCCTCCCACTGCGGGTCTCTTCCTTCCTTCTAAAAGATGTGCGGTCCTCTCACCGGAGTCGAACCGTAAAGCAAAAGTTCTTTATTCGGACCTCGGCGTCCGCGAATATCGGACAGCGTGCGACTGTGTATTTGTCGATCCCGTTCCCGCCGTTATCGGTTCAGCCAGTCGATCCGGCCCTGGCTCCCGCGCGCGTGGGCGGTTCAATCCGGCTCGTTCTTCGCCGAAAACCGGACCCGCCATTCCCGGAATGCAGAATGTCGGGGCGGCACACGAACGTTCATACTTTCCCGGTCCCGCCTGCAACTGCGAACGGCTGCCACGCCATCGTCACGACGGGCCGGGAGATGACCCGCACCAGCCGTTTGATGTCCCTCGAACTGATGTTACTTGCCGCGGTAATTGCTGGGCTGAGCACTACCTTATCGATGTCCCCCTGTTTTTTTAAACAAGTCCGTATGCCGGGTATGGCGTCCTGTGGCGATGTTTGGACGGTCACATGGACTCCCTCCTGGCGGCATTTATGCAAGACGGCTGCGAGTTCCTGATGGGAGGCCTCATCCGGGGATTGAGGATTCTCCGACATAATCTGCTTCGCGGTATTGTCTTCGGAAGCCTCGGCAAAGGTCACGGCAGTCATCAGCTTCTCGAATTTGCTGCTGAGATTCGCGGGCCTCTGAACAAACAAGATCCTGATGCCCTCGCCCATCGCTTTTGCCAGTTCTATGGCGTAAGAAACGCCTTCGGTTATATTTTCATTACCGTAGGTGACGAACAGTACCTGTCTCTTTTTCATGTTCATTTCCTCCGTATGCGAGCGCTGCCTCTTCGCAGCATTCGAATCAATCGCCGGCACGTACCGATGGAGCCTGCAAAATCCTCTTTCTCTTCTTCTGAAAGGGATGTTCGGCGCCTGCTGTGCAAGCCGGCTGTTCTGTGTCCGCAGAGCGTCTTTGAATGTGCGCGGCGTTATTCGCGAGCATCAAGACATGCGGACACGTTATTAAGAAATGATCGAGTGAACTGAATAGCGCTGAAGCTCAGGCAGAGGGAGGAGAATTGCCGGCGAATAAAGGATCGAAGCCTTTAGAAATATCAACGATATGTTCCGGGGTGATGTTTAAACGGGCTGCCGTGGGAGCCGAAGGATCACGGAAATCGTTCTTTTGCGCTGACGTAGTGGGGAATAAGGATATCCTTTCAAAAGGATCTTCAGAAGCGATGGCTCGTTTCTTCTTGACGAGAACGCGAGTTTTCTGATTGGCGTGCGGGGTTTCGTCAGCAGCTGATCGTCTTTCCGGAGAGGACGCGGACGGCAAGAGATGAACGGTTCTTATGCTTGGCGATTTTTGAACGGTCGAATATATGATTTCAGGTGCTTGCTTATTGGAAAACGCATAGGTAAGGGGGGATACCGAGAAGAAGAGAAAATAAAAGGCAAGAAATAATTTGAAAGAATGTTTTTTCTTATTAGGCAAAGTCATCATTGTATGTCTCTCGGCCGGTTCTCTGAAAGAAAATAACACTATACTTTATAACAGACTGTTGCATAACTTGTCAACTGTGATTTGATGGGGAGATAGAATTCTCAGCCCTCTGGCTGCATATTCGAATGTTTTGCAGGCAGGATGCGGATCATTTTAAAAAATGTAACCGTAATCACAGACTAAAACGAGAATCTTTTTTATACTACATTAGTATGGCATTATTTGACGGCCATATTTTCAAAGTATTCACTTCACAGGAGGATTACCGAAATGAATCACAAAGGCATGATGTATATTTCATTTGTATTGTTCGTTGGCCTTGTTTCTCTGTGGGGCTGTCCGAAAAAAGCTGAAGTGACATCGTCGCCGGAAGCGCAGAAAGAGAATATAGCGCCGCCAACTCAGCCTGCGGCCGATTCAGCGGAATCGAAGCCCGAGATGAAATCCGAAGTGTCGAGTGAAAGGTCAGAGATTGCCGCCGAGGGGCTCAAGCCTGTTTATTTTGATTTCGACCAATCGTCCATCCGCGATGACTCGAAAGCCGTTATGAGGGCAAATGCCGAATGGCTCAAGGCGAACCCGAAGGCAAAGATCAGGATCGAAGGCAACTGCGACGAGCGGGGTACTATTGAATACAACGAGGCGCTCGGCCAGCGGCGGGCGGTGAGCGCGAAACAGTATCTAACATCCCTGGGCGTGTCGGGGAACCGGATCTCGCTTATCAGTTACGGCAAAGAAAAATCAAGCTGCAATGAGCATGATGAAACATGCTGGCAAAAGAATCGGAAAGATGATTTTGTCGCGATGGCGAACTGAGAGAAATACTCTCGCCGGAGCGGAAATGCACCCCTTCTGACCGGCATCATCCGTGAGGAGACAGGGGAATCTCGTTTCAGCGTTTCCGTTCTGGCGGCGAGTTTCGCTCGAGTTCGCGTGAGATCGTGTTTTTGTCCCTGCCTACTGCTTTTGATGTTTGACACGCTCCGTGTATCTGGTATCACGTAATCGACACACCTGGGGACGTTTCCTCCCTTGCTTAAATTCTTTATTGGAGGATTTGACCCTATGAAGCGACTGCGCAATCTTCTCCTTTCTGTGATCATTGGATTTATCTTCAGCATCCCTACTGCCGCACTACAAGCTGCTCCGCCCGGGACGACGGCGTATACAAAGGATAGAATTCTGCTTCGAATTAAACCCAAACCAACAGCTCGTTTTATCGCCACATTGGAAGCGGACGTACGGGTCCACGTAAACAATTGCGCCGAGGGTTGGTGCAGTGTTACCACGCATGGCCTGACCGGCTATGTTTTAGAGAAGTTTCTTGTCAGAAAAACGTCTCTGCCTCCGGAGAAGCGCTGAGCGTCATAGGGAACATCCGGGGTCACCTGTGAAAAAGGGTGTTGCTCCGATTCTCCCGTCAAAACTTATTTACCCGGGAACGCCGAAAAGAAAGCTCCGGCCTTACGGGTCTTGCGCCTGGCATCATCTCATACACCGCGAGCATACGCGTCTTTTAATTAATACTTTCATCGAATTGAACATTTTCGCGTGTGGTGCCAGAATTATATCAGGAAAGGCGAGCGTCTATCAGATGGTTCAACGTGCGGCAGGAAGTATCTGCCGTGGAGGAGGCAAACATCCATGAAACCTGTAGATGTTCTTGAATGGACTATGGGATGGGCGTGGCCGGTCATGGTCGTTCTCGCGGCTCTGATATTCATCGGCATCGAGCGTCTTGTGAACTGGGAAGTCCGGGAGCCGTCTCGGGACACAACGTCCGTACGTGTTCCAAAGAGAAGATATGTGCGCGTGAGATCATCTGTGCACTACATGAGGATAGCGGGAAACTTCAGGCATAGAGGAAGAGTTTTGATCAGATCGGCACGGCAGAAGGTCGCGCACTCAAGATAAAAAGTATATACCGCGTGAGGAAGAACAAAAAAGCCGGCAGGGGTATCGACTCCTGTCGGTTTTTAATTTTGGATCATCTCCAATCCAAGTGGGTGGATTTCGTGAACCGAGCCTACATTTATAAATAAGGGTCATCTCTGGATGGAGTGGGATAAGTCAAGGCCGAAAGCAAGCGCTTTTGAGCATTATGAGCTGCCCAAAAAAAACAAAGGATCGCGATCTTCTCTGGTGGATAGAAGGCCGGCGGGTTTACTTTTTTCTGCACTGCCGTTCACAGGTCCCTGCAAGCATGCCGTCCGGTCTTCAGCTTTTCAGATCATTCCACCCACCCGCAGCACTGACGCTGACGCACGTGCTGTCCAGGCCTGTTGCTTTAACAGGCTTTTTTCACGCATGGCAAAGCATGGACCTGTTCACGGGATGCAGCGGGTTCTGGAAATACAAAGGAAATACAAAACAAAGGGTCTTCTTCTTACTGAGTGGGTAATAATTATGGGAAGTTGCATCCTCGCATGCTTGTGACAACACCTTTTTATCTTTTTCTGCAGCCCGTTCGCGCTGTGCTGCCGGCATGCCGTACGGTTGCGGTTTTCCGAAGCTCTGCACAATGCCCGCAGCACTTACGCTCACGCACGTGCTGTTTGGAGTGGTTGGATTGCCGATGTTTTGTGAGCATGCTTAGGCATCGCGAGCGCTCGCGGGCCGCAGGGGGCGGGGGAACTACGAGAACCGGAAATACCTTCTTTGTTTTCCCCTGCGCCGAGCGATGAGCCGCCCAAAAAAACAAAGGATCGCGATCTTCTGTGGTGGATAGAAGGCCGGCAGGTTTACTTACCCATTCAAAAAGGAGAAGGACAAAACATTAAGGCGTTGCTTTGACCCGTATTTTAACATCCGTTGAACCTCGGGACCTTTGGTGAAATCCACGATCGCGCTTTCTGTGACCCGCTTTCGCGAATCCTGAAGCGTTTCGCTTCCTTCAACCGCATCGTCCTCCGACCTCAGGAGCATTCGGCTTTCCAACCTTTCATGACCCTGCAAACCGGGAGTTCAGCAACCCGTCCAGGCTGCTGCTTTCCGGTTCCGGATCACGTCTGACTGGCGCTTAAGGCCCTCAACGAAAGTCAAAGATACGTTTACACTTATTCAGTGTTGGTCGGGCAACGCCTTGATTATAATATACCACATCCTGTCAAGCAATGATATGGGAGAGGCGCAGGGAAATGAGGAACAATCGCCTTGCTGGCACTTTGGTACCAGAACCAAAAGCCCTGCCACAAAGACTCCAAGACACGAAGAAAATCAATTGATTTCTTTGGGCAGGAGTCTCAGGGCAATATGTTTGCCGAAATATGCTAATATATCACTATTGACGTTCCGGGGACGAATGCAACGAAAGAACGACAGAGTTCACATTCATATACAGGAGGTGGCGGATATGGCAGCGTTGGAGGTCGTTAAAAAAATGAGGGAGTCCGTACGCAGTTCACAGATTACCGGCACAATGCATGAAGTGGAATTTACGTTTCATGCTCCGGAAGCCAAAAAGGTCTGCATCGCTGGAAAGTTCAATGACTGGAGTACGACATCAATGCCCATGAAAAAAAGCAAGAACGGGACCTGGAGAATCAGGATCAAACTTTCTCCCGGAAAGTACGAGTACAAGTATTTCGTCGACGGGGCCTGGGCTTCAGACCTGCCGTGCGCCGAACAGGTTCCAAATCCTTACGGCACCTATAACTGCGCGATTACCGTTCAATAAGAAGAGAGGCCGAAACGGAAATACTTTTTTGCCTTTCCCCTGCACCGCCTGTCCCGATTTTTTTGTCGGGAGCAGCTCTGACGCGAGAGACGCCGTTGAGCATGCCGGCACACGGCATCGGCAACCATAAATCTCGAAGCAGCACGAGCCGAAGGCGATACACCCGCAGCGCTTACGCTGACGCGCGTGCTGTCTGGTGCGGTTGGATTGCCGGTGCTTTGACTTACTTCCCCGCCTCTCCCGGCCTCGTCACCACGAGGTGGTTCGCTCCCCGGATGTCCGAATAGCCGTACCGGAACGGGAGATCGCGGTGCGGCTGAGAATTCCAGAGGCGGCGGAGCTCGGCCGCATCGCCGCCGCCGTTGTTTTTGAGAAACGCCCCATTGAACGTGCCGTAGGTTATCTGCTCGAACCCGGCCGCGCTCGCGTGCCGCGGCAGGATCCCCGTCGAGTCCGATATCATGAGGGCCATGTGGGCCAGCAGATAATCGCGCGCTATCGAGAAATCGTCCCTCCACAGGAGATAGCCGCCCGCCTTTGTCATTGCGGAAATTTTCCCTTTGCTCTCGAGGTATTTTTTGAGCGCTGAACCGTTGAAATGTCGATTGCTCAGGTTCGCGGCAATGTGCCGATGAATGATGATTTCGGGGCCCGCTCCCGCGCAGCGACGGCGGAGCGTAAGTTCCATGTTCCGGAACGCCGGGGAAAAATCGGGATCGGGCATGAAACTCGCGAGCTTTTTGCTTTTGACCTTATCCAGGGCGGCAATGTCCGTTTGCGTCAGGTAGCGCAGCGCACCGTCCGGTTCTATGCGGAAATATTTTAACGATACCGGCTCGTATCCGTATACCGCTGCCGCTGTCAGCGAAAAGGCCAGTTGTCCCGGAATGATCCCGCGTTCAAAGGGAGGAAGGTTTGCCGTCTGGTTGTCGTGCATGTCCAGCAGATAGACCTGCATCTTGCGAAATTCCTTGAGAGCGGCTTGCAACTCCTGCCTGTTTGCCTTCCTTAATCGGCGCGGATCGCCCGCGCTTTCCAGCGAGATGGTTGTGATCTCTGTTGCGTCAGGATAGGTGGCAAGAGCGGTGAGCAGATCGCCGCCGCCGAAAGGATAAACAACGTCTTTTGGCAGGTTTTCCGGGAGAAGGCGGGCAATGAAGGGGCGCGCCTTATCCACGAAGTCTTTCCGTACCTTGACAATGTGTCGCCTGATTTCGCGGCAATGGAATTCAACAGCGGCAGCGTCGATGCCGGAGGGGACCTTGTTGTCCCCGCAGGCGACCGCCGTATAGATCAGCCGGGCTTCATTGATGAAGTCGCAGCCGCTGCCGGTCGCCTGAGATCCAGAGGCTGTGAGGAGAGCAAGGGAAGCGAAAAACAGTATAACGATGGTATGTTTCCGTGACATGCTGCGCCTCGCCCGATGATATCTGGTATCCTTTATGAGGGAACGCGTTCGACCCGGCTGCATGCGACTATTCTATCGCGCAATCGCACATGCAGAAGGACACCATCATGGAACTCAAACGTCAACTGGGGCTCATGACCGGCATATTAGTGATTGTAGCAGATATGATAGGGACCGGCATATTCATGACCACCGGCACCATACTGGGAATGACGCAGGACGCGCTGGTTGTGCTCGTCCTCTGGGGAATCGGCGGCCTCGTGGCCATAACCGGTTCACTCTGCTACGCCGAGCTTGCGGCGATCTGGCCGGATGTAGGCGGCGAGTATGTGTATTTAAAAAAAATCTACGGCTTTCTCCCTGCCTTCCTTACGGGATGGATCTCGCTGACTGTCGGTTTTTCAGCTCCCGTCGCCGCCAGCTCATTGCTTTTGGTCCGATATGTCGACCGATTCCTCCATACTATCCAGGGAAACGGTCCTTTTCCCGCTTCGATGGATCAGGCATGGATACAGAAGATGTTCGCTGCCGGTCTGATAATCTTTTTCGGAAGTATTCATTTAATCGGCGTAAAAAGGGGAAGCTCTCTTCAGAATTTTCTTACACTGATGAAAATAGCGCTGGTAGTGTTCTTTATCGCCCTCGGGCTCTCAGCGGCGGATTGGAGCATGACGGACCGATTGCTTGCGCGGTACGCGTCAACACCAGCCGCACAAAAGTTCGTTGTCCCTCAGACGGGGCTGGCCCTTCTTATCATCATGTTCGCCTATTCAGGATGGAACAGCGCAGCGTATATAGCGGGTGAAATAGACAACCCCGGGAAAAGTCTGCCCCGTGCCTTGATGCTGGGCACCCTCATGACCGTGGTCCTCTATGTATTGCTGAACGTCGTATTCCTGATTTCCGCGAACGGCGCCGATCTCATGGGAAAGGACGAGGTCGGCGCAATCGCGGCTTCACATCTCTTTGGCGCCGGGATAAGCAGCGTCTTTACACTGGGGATCGCGCTGGTACTGCTCTCGGCAGTTTCCGTTCAGATGATGGTGGGACCCAGGATATACTATGCCATGGCACAGGACAAGATGATATTTCAATCACTGGCCAGAGTACATCCGAGGTTTGAAACCCCCTATGCGGCCATCCTGACCCAGATGCTTCTCGCAATATTTTACGTCTTCACCGGCAGCGCCTTAACGCTCGTAGTCTATATGGGATTTGCGCTCAATATATTCCCCGTCCTCGCGGTGATCGGTCTCATGTACATTCGTCATGCACGACCGTATTTAAAAAGCCCTTACCGCGTTCCTCTGTATCCGGTCGTACCGCTGATCTACGTCTCATTGACCGTTACCATGATGATTGCCGCGCTTCTCAATTGGACGAGAACGTCATTCTTTGCAATCGCGGTCGTGATTCTCGGGGTCCCGGTGTTTTATATCTGGCAGTGGCTTATCAATAGGAAGCATTCGTAATTTTTTGCCTTTTAATATCTGCAGGGACGCCCCGCGTCACGCCACCTTCACTCTCTGAAGATTTCCCGTCTCGTAAAACCCCTTGCCGGTCTTTGCCATTTCAATGAGCGACTTCGGCGGGGTGAACCGCTCGCCGTACTTTTTCCCGTACTCTTCGAGTTTCTCCACGATGACCTTCGGACCGAGTTTGTCCGCGTATCTGAGCAGGCCGCCGCGGAAGGGGGGAAAGCCGATGCCGAAGATGAGCGCCGCGTCGAGGAGGTCGGGCCTGGCGATGATACCCTCCTCCATGCAGAGGGCGGCCTCTTTTGTCATGAGCAGCACCGTGCGGTCCACGATCTCCTCCGGCCTTAATCGGGCGCCGGCGCCTGCTCTGCTGTGCTTGTAGACGGAAATGTCCGGCCCGCCCCGTTTTCTGCCCATGTAAAGGTAAAAACCTTTGCCGTTCTTTTTGCCGTAATATCCTGCCGCATATAACATCTCAAGCAAGGGAGACGGCTTGACGCGCTCGCCCAGACCGCGGTGGAGGATATCGGCAACCTTGTGGGCGATGTCGATGCCGATCTCGTCGAGCAGGATGAACGCGCCCATGGGCATGCCGAACTTCAGGAGCGCTCCGTCGATGTCTTCTATCTTTCCGCCTTCCCCGAGCATTACAACGGCCTCTCCGAGATAGGGCATCAGGATGCGGTTGACGAGAAAACCGGGACCGTCATTTACGACTACCGGAAGCTTGCCGAGCCTGCGCGAGAACGCAGCGACGGCCGAGACGGTCTCTTCCGACGTTTTCCTTCCCCTGATCACTTCGACAAGCGGCATCTTTTCCACAGGATTGAAGAAGTGCATGCCCACGACCAGTTCGGGGCGCTTCGACGCGGTCGCCATCTCCGTGATCGAGAGTGACGAGGTGTTCGAGGCAAAGATCGTATTCTCCTTTGCCGTCAGCTCGAATTCCCTGAGGACCGTCTTTTTCACGTCCATGTTCTCGACGACCGCCTCGACGGCCACATCCGCCTCGTGAAAGCCCGAGTAGTCCGTGGTCCCCGTTATCCGGTCGAACCCGTCACGGGCCCGGATCGGATCGAGGATGCCCTTTTTCCGCCTCTTCGCAAAGATCTCCGCTGCTTCCCGTAACCCCGCTGCCACGAATTTCGTGTTGATGTCCTTCATCCTGACGGTGATGCCCTTTTCGGCGAACAACTGGGCGATGCCGCCGCCCATGACCCCGGCCCCGATGACGCCCGCCCGGGCGATCTTGAAGAGCGCGGGACGGGGGTCTCTCTTCAGCGCTTCGTTCAGGTAGAATATCGAAACGAGGTTCTTCGAAATTTCCGTTATTGCAAGCTCTCCGAGAAGCCTGGCCTCGCTGCGGTAGCCTTCAGCGGGGCCCTTTTCAAGCCCGGTGCGGACCGCATCGAGCGCGGCAAGAGGGGCAGGGTAGTTGCCGTGGGTCTCCTTGAGCACGTTCTTTTTCGCCGTGCTGTAGATAATCGGCCTGGTCAGCGGGTTTCCTTCAAGCAGCCTGACGAAGACCGGCCTTTTGGCCCTCACGCCGCGGGGACGAGGTTTGCCCTCGGTCTTCTTTACGAGTTCGATCGCACGGTTCACCATCAGCTCTTTGTAGGTCGCTTCGTCCGCGAGGCCGATCTTTTTCGCCTTTTTCGAATAGACCGATTTCCCGCTCAGGATCAGGTCCAGGGCGTTCGCGAGCCCGACGAGCCTGGGGAGCCTCTGCGTGCCGCCGAAGCCGGGGATGATGCCGAGCTTGACCTCGGGCAGGGCGAGCGCGGTTTTTTGATCGTTGCTGATTACCCGGTAGGAGCAGGCAAGCGCGAGCTCGAGCCCGCCGCCCATGCAGGGGCCGTGGATCGCTGCCGCGGTGGGGAAGGGCAGGGCCTCAAGTTTGGCGAATACGGCCTGGCCTTTGCGAGAAAGCTCTTCCCCTGTTTTCGCGTCCCTGATGTCCCGTATCTCGGCGATGTCGGCGCCCACGACGAAGTTCCCTTCCTTGCCGCTCCTGATGACGAGCGCCTTGACGTCCTTTTTCGCTGCAAGCTCATCGAGCACTCCGTCGAGTTCTTTCATTACGTCGCGGGTGAATTTATTGACCTTTTCTCCGGGCAGGTCGAAGGTGAGTATCGCAATGCCGTCTTTATTTACCTCATATTTGAAGGCTGACATATTCTCATCCTTTCGCGATGTCACGATATCATTTGAAACTTTGGTTTTTTTCTTTGCGACCTTTGCGGCTTTGCTTGTGCCCGCGTTATCGCAAGAGCGGGTACGTGAGACGCCGTTTTCGCAAGCCGTCCGGCTTGTAAGCCTGCACGCTTGCAAGCTGGCAAGCAAGATTTGTCGCTCTGAGGCATTGCCTCGTTAATCTTTACCACGCACTTTATCTCCTCTCCACGATCATCGCCCCGCCCTGGCCGCCGCCGATGCAGAGCGTGGCGAGGCCCGTCGTGAGCCCCCGGCGCTCCATCTCCTTGAGGAGCGTGATCACGATTCTGAGACCCGAGGAACCTACGGGATGCCCGACGGCTATGGCGCCGCCGTTCACGTTCATGATGTCCCGCCTGAACTCGCCGATGGGCTCTTCGCCGGGCAGGTTCCGCGCAAAATATTCCTTCGAAACCGCCGCGCGCTCGACGGCTATGATCTGCGCCGCGAAGGCCTCGTTAAGCTCGATGAGCTCCACGTCTTTCATTTTCATCCCCGTGAGCTTGAGCGCCTTGTGGGTGGCGTAGAGCGGGCTGATGCCCATGCGCGAGGGGTCGAACCCGGCGAAGGCGACGGCTTTGATGTAGCCGAGCGGCTTCAAACCGAGCTCTTTTGCCCTGTCCGCGCTCATGATGAGCGCCGCGGCGGCCCCGTCGGTGATCGGCGACGAGTTGCCAGGAGTTACCGTCCCGAATCTCCTGTCGAAATAGGGTCTCAGCTTTTCGAGCATTTCCATGGTCTCGTCCTTGCGCGGCCCCACGTCGGCTTCAAGGGGTTCGTACTTCGGCGGGACATAGTAGGGGATCACCTCGTTCTTGAACTTCCCTGTTTCATAGGCACGGGTCCATCGCCGGTGACTCTCCAGCGCATACTCGTCCTGTTCCCTCCGGGTGATGCCGAAATCACGGACAAGCACTTCGGCGGTCAACCCCATGATAAGGCCGGAGACGGGGTCGGTGAGGCCTTCGGTGAGGCCGATGACGGGGGCAAGATCCCTCGGCCTGAGCGAGAGCACGGCCCTGGCCTTTGCGCCGAAGGTCTTCGACCGCTGGGCCGTGGTGATCGCGTTCTGAAGCCTCTTCGACATATAAAAAGCGTAATTCGACATGGACTCCACGCCGGCCGTGAGCACGATTTCGCTCATCCCGGCGATGATTTGCGCGTACGCGCTTGCCGCGGCCTGCATGCCCGAGGCGCAGTTCCGCTGCACGCTGTACGCGGGAATCCTCTCGGGGATGCCCGCGCGCAGGGCGATCACCCGTGCGATGTTCGCCGCGTCGGCGGGCATTCCGGCGTTCCCTGCGATGACCTCGTCGATCCGCCCGGGATCGATGCCGGTGCGCGCTATGATCTCCTTTACTGCGGCGGCCCCCAGATCGACGGGATGCACGTTTTTCAGCGCGGTGCCCGCTTTCGCATACGGTGTTCTCACTCCATCTATAATGACGACGTCTTTCATGTGAGTCCTCGATTCATCATTGGACGCGGATTTACCCCGTTAGAGAACTTGTTCTCTAACGAGGTTTACACGGAAAAAGCGGATTGACTTTTCAAGGCTTGAATATTTAAGAATTGAAATCCGACCCTTCCGATTTTATCCGTATCCCGGTTATTTTGCCCGGTTCTTCTTCAGCTCTTCGTCCCGCAGCACCCGGCGAAGCACCTTGCCGACAAGCGTTTTCGGAAGCTGGTCGCGGAATTCGACTTCCTTGGGGACCTTGAATTTCGAGAGACGTTCTTTGCAGAACTGGATGAGTTCCTCGGCTGTCGCCGTTTCCCCTTCCTTCAGGACGATGAAGGCCTTGATCTCTTCCCCAAGGAATTCCTGGGGGATGCCGACGACGACTGCCTCCTTCACCTTCGGGTGCATGAAGAGCATCTCCTCGACCTCCCGGGGATAGACGTTCTCGCCCACGGTCTTGATCATGTCCTTGATCCTGTCCACGATATAGAAGTAGCCTTCCTCGTCCATCCTGGCGATATCGCCGGTATGGAGCCAGCCGCCGCGGAGGGCGTGGGCGGTTTCAGCAGGTTTGTTCCAGTATTCCTTCATCACCTGCGGGCCCCGCACGACGAGTTCTCCCGCTTCTCCGAGGGGAAGACTTCTTTCCCCGGTCTCGATGTCCACGATCCGGGCCTCTGTATCGGGCCAGGGAAGGCCTATGCTGCCGACCTTGCGCCTGCCGAAAATGGGGTTCGCGTTCGTGATCGGCGAGGCTTCGGACAGGCCGTATCCCTCGACGATCCGTGCGCCCGTAATGCCCTCGAACCGTTCCTGCACCTCGTGCATGAGCGGACCCGCGCCGCTGATCGCCGCCTTGATCGAAGTGAGGTCGTACTTCTTTATCTCAGGATAGTTGCTGATCGCGAGGTACATGGCCTGAATTCCGGGGAACAGCGTAGGACGGTATTTGGCAATCGCCTCAAGCACATCCCTGGTATGGAACTTGGGAAGGAGCAGCAGTTCGGCGCCGATGAGGACGCCCAGGTTCATCGCTGCGGTCATGCCGTAGACGTGGAAGAAGGGAATGACCGCGAGGACGATCTCGTTTCCCTCCTCCTGCACCTTGGTCCACGCCCTGCTCTGCACGGCGTTGACGACGAGGTTCCGGTGGGTCAGCACTGCCCCCTTGGGTACGCCCGTGGTGCCTCCCGTGTACTGGAGAAGGGCGATATCGCCGGGAGCAACGTCCGCACGGACCGGCCCGTCGGGTTCGCGGTGGATCAGGGAAAGAAAATCATAAACCGGCGACACCCGCTTGACTCTGACCCACTGCTTCTCGAGGACAGCCTTGACGGGGTAGAGCATGTTCTTCGGAAAGGGAAGGAAGTCCTTTATACCGCAGAGGACGAGGTCCCTTACGGCCGTGTTCGACATTACGTGGGCTATCCTCGGGTAGAACATGTCCACGGCCACGAGGGTTCCGGCGCCGCTGTCCCGGAGCTGGACCTCGAGCTCATGCTCCAGATAGAGGGGATTGGTGGGAACGGCGATGGCCCCCAGACGGAGCGTCCCGTAATAGGTGATGACCATCTGCGGGATGTTCGGGAGCATGAGGGCGACACGATCGCCTTTTTTCACGCCGAGCCGCACCAGCGCATGAGAGAACCTGTTCGCGAGCGCATCGAGCTCCGCATACGTTATCTTTTTCCCGTAGAACAGGAGCGCCGTGTGGCCGGGAAATTTCGATGCTGTTCGCGCCAGGATGTCACCCACGGTGATGTCGGGGTAATTCAGCTGCGGGGGAACGCCTTCTTCATAAAATTTTAACCATGGCTGAGTGGTAGCCGCCGTGACAGCAACCATATGAGCCTCCTCCTTTCAGTAGGTTGACGCCTGTTTCGAGAGGTCGGGAAGCACCTCGGAATGATTTCAGACTCACTTTGTCCGAAATTCCCTTCCTTCTTCTTTTTTCTTCTTTCATTATAGCATAGACCGGGACGCGGATGCTGCGCTCAGTCGGGCCATGAAGACATCAAGACACAGCGATGTTCTTTCTAAGTTTTTGTTTTTCCTTCGCATCTTCGATCTTATAACAGATTTTATTTCCGGCGCCGGGAACGTGATTTGAGAGTTTTGGCGGTGTTTACCCCGTTAGAGAAAGCCGCCGACTCCTGTCGGCGGTTGATTTTTACCAAAGAGATTGTGGTAAAAGCCACAATCTATAAGCGTTAGAGAACTTGTTCTCTAACGGGGTTTTACCGGCGGGCGCCGGAATTGAAGCGGCGTGATCCTGAGGGCTGTCGGCGGGCTTCGTGTGGCTTTTTCGCCTTGCCTTTTTCTTCAGGGGGTCTCCTGATTTCCTTGATAAACATGCTGTCGTCGGCCCAGGCAACGGGAATTTTCTGTCCGATGTAGCGCTCTATGTCTTCGAGGGAATAAACGTATTCCTCGTCCGCGAGGCTGATGGCCTTCCCGCTCGCGCCTGCGCGGCCCGTGCGACCGATCCTGTGGACATAATCCTCGGAGTCCTGCGGCAGGTCGAAGTTGACGACGTGGGTGACATCCTCGACGTGAATGCCGCGACTCGCCACGTCCGTAGCGACGAGGATGGGGAGTTTTCCTTCCTTGAAATCAGACAGAATTCTGAGCCTCTTTTTCTGTACGATGTCCCCGGTGATTGCCTGTGCCTTCCATCCGTTGCGGTTCAGGCGCTCGACGACCATGTCGGCGGCGCGCCGGGTGTTGACGAAAATGAGGGTTCGCGCTGGGGACTCTTTGCTGAGTACGCCGAGCAGGAGGGAGACCTTTTCATGCTTCCCGACATGATAGAGTACCTGCTCCACCTTTTCGACGGTGACCCTTTCCGGCGTGACGGATATTTTTTCGGGCAGATTCATGTGCTCATAAGCGAGCTCTGTGACGCGATAGGAGAGCGTGGCTGAAAAGAGCATGGACTGACGTTTTGTATAAGGCGGCATCTTCCGGATGATATATCTCAGGTCGTCAATGAACCCCATATCGAACATCCGGTCGGCTTCATCGATAACGAGGTAGCGCGTTTTCTTAAGGCTGTAGACATGTTGTTTGTAATAGTCGATGAGCCTGCCGGGAGTCCCGATCAGAACGTCGACTCCCTTTTTGAGCGCCTCCATCTGTTTCTGGTAATCGACGCCGCCGTACACCGCAAGAAAGCGGAACCCCGTGAATTTGCCGAGCCGTTCCGCCTCGTGATAGATCTGATCGGCGAGTTCACGCGTGGGAGCAATGATCAGGGCCTGCGGAGAATTTCCCATATCCTGAGCCGGATTCCTGATCATCCGGGCAAAGAGAGAAATGAGAAAGGCCGCTGTCTTGCCTGTTCCGGTCTGGGATTGCGCGGCAATATCTTCCCCGCGGATGGCCCGGGGGATAACCTCTTCCTGGACGGGTGTGCATATCGTAAATCCGGCGTGCTCGATTCCCTGTTGTACTTCGTAGGGAAGATCTAATTCACTGAAGTTCATACATCTCCGATCATTGTTGAAGACATTATGTCAACGAGCTTTTTTGCGTAGTATACCATAATCAGCGACGTGAGAGAAAGATAAATTATGTGCGGTCCCTGGACGGAGTGACCGGAGATTTCCAGGGGCTTGATAATCGAGTTCGTCCGTTTGCAGAAAATCATGAGAGAAAGAGGGAAACACGAATGTATCGCGCTGCTCATGACGGGAATCATGTTCGAGTAATGAGAGAGTATTGTTATGGGATATGCGGGTTTTGCAGGAAAATTCATCTAAAAATTTTATTTGTATATTCTACTATTTTTTGGTATAATATTTTCGCCGCTTGTTGTAGTTTGTTCGGGCTCGGAATCGATAACAAGTAAATATTGTAAATTCGTCATCTAAAAAATTAATTTTTGTACCAGTTTAGTTTGTGTTGATCCTGATGTTGATAAATTGTCTAAACCATCGAAAAATAATTTTTTTAAATTTTCTGTTGACAAAACATACACTATTGTTGTATATTTATCCACGAGGTGAACAAAAGTGCTGACAAAACTCTTCTCTTCTACAAGAGCGGAGCTTTTGGGCCTGTTCTTTAACAATCCGGATGATAGATTCTATCTCAGAGAGATAGCACGCCACATCGGAAAAGATGCTGCGGGGATCAAGCGGGAACTGGATAACCTGGTGAAGATCGGCATTCTGGCGAGAGAGAAGCGGGGCGTGCAGAAATATTATTACGCCAACAAGAATTCGCCGATCTTCTCGGAGATGAAAGGCCTGATCTTCAAAACCACCGGGGTCCAGGGGTCCATCAAAGCGGCATTGTCCAAATTGAAAGGGGTCCAGACGGCATTTCTCTACGGGTCATACGCCCGGGGGTCCGAAAAAGAGGACAGCAACATCAACCTGATGGTGATCGGCCAGGTGAACATCACGGAACTGAACGATGTGGTGATGGGCCTGGAGGAGAAGCTGGAGAGGGACATCGACTACCTGGTCTTTGACGAGCAGGAGTACCGGAAGCGCAAGGACTCAAAAGATCCTTTCATCCGTGAGATATTGAAAGGCAAAAAGATATTCCTGGCGGGCAAGGAAGATGAATTATAACGCGCTCAAAGAAATGGGGATCGTTGAAGAGCGTACCGCTGAGATCACAGAGGTCGTGGGCCTCTACACGAGGGCGGAGCGTGATCTGATGACGAGCAGGCAGCTGCTGGATAAAGATGAAGAATGGGCATTTGCCGCGGCGTATCAGGCAATGGCCCGTTCGGCCAGGGCGCTTATACTTTCCGAAGGCCTCAGGCCGAAGGCCATGAGGGGGAGGGACACGCAAAAGACCGTGGTGACGGTGTCCGGCGTTATTCTTGGTGACGAACACAAGAGCCTCATCAATAAGTTCGACCGGATGAGAAGAAAATACCAGAGTTTCATGGAAGAAGCGGGAAGGGTCATATCCAAATACGAAGCAGGGCAGGCAATCAAAGACGCGGAAGAATTTCTGGCTCTGGTCAACGGTCGTATCAGAGAGAAGTATTCGCAGATGTCTCTCCTGAACGATGCGCCACAGCTTGCTTCAAGATAAAGCCGCTCAGATCATTCACGCGGTTGCCGAAAGGGGGTGGAGACCTAATGCCGGCGAAGAAGAAGGCGAAGAAGAAGGCCAAGAAAAAGGCCAAGAAGAAGTAGCTCTTATCAAGTTTTCGTGTCCCCTTTAATGGGTGGCCCGCCGGGGGCCGCTGGCCCCCGGCGCTCTTGAAAACATCAATCACCGGTTATCTTGCGTTGTCTTTCGTTTTCATTCATCCTGTTCAATCGCATACTCTCAGTGAAAGGGGGTGAACGACGCCATGGCAGCGAAGAAGAAGGCCCCGGCCAAAAAGGCCAAAAAGACCTCCAAGAAGAAATAATGAGATTCAAGAAGTGAAACTATTCACTTTATAGCATCAGGCTATAGCCACGAAGGTCTTCTTCGTGGTTTTGTTTTTGATTTTAACCGTAAAAGGGCGCACCCCTGTCCCTGTGAGTCGTCGGTCGCACATGGCCATCCGGTATCGACGGCCGTCCCGGCAATGCGGGTTGCCCGGTCCCCGTTTTCCTTATGGACAGACCTTCCTTTGAAAAGCTTGTTTTCGCCGCCCTCCGGCACCTCCCGCGTGAATTCAAACAGAAACTCGAAAACATTTCAATCCAGATCGAGGATGCTCCATCTGCAGGAACCCTGGCCGAAATGGGAATGGAATCCGGCACCCTGCTCGGACTGTACCAGGGCGTGCCGCTGACGAAACGGGGATGGGGTTACGGCAACGTCCTGCCCGACCGCATCATCATCTACCAGCGGCCGATAGAAGCGACGGCGGCGTCCGCTGCCGAGATCAAGGATCTGGTACTGGACGTGGTGATGCACGAGATTGGTCACTATTTCGGGTTTAATGATATGGACCTCTCGAGGATCGAACGGGAAAAGAGGAAGCGGAAACGCAGGGTACGGCGCGGGCCGAATAATACGTGAACCTGAGCGGGCACTGCCGGCTTTATCGCCGTCCTTGCCGGTACTTTTTCAATATTTTTTCGATAATGCCGGTTGTGGAAGCCCCATCGATGTACGGGAGGCTGACCACTTTGCCGCCCCGCGCCTCCACGACGTCGCGGCCCACGATCTTTTCCACGGGCCAGTCGCCGCCTTTGACAAGGACGTCCGGCTGCAGCTCGGAAATTACCCTGTAAGGGTCAGGCTCGTCGAATATGGTGACGAAATCAACCGATTCGAGGGCGGCCAGGGTCTCGGCCCGGTCTTCCTGAGGATTGATGGGCCTTTTTTCTCCCTTGATCGTGTGTACGGAGGCATCGCTGTTGACGGCAACAATGAGGACGTCGCCGCAGCTTTTCGCCTGTTCGAGGTAACGGGTATGGCCGGTATGGATGAGGTCGAAGCACCCGTTGGTGAAAACGATTTTCTTACCTGTTGCCCGCAGGATCGCAATGAGCGGCTGCAATTCTACTACCGATTTTACTTTTTTGATCATGCACGAAATATAATATAAAAGGAAAAAGAATGCAAGCGGGGATAGGCGGGTGTTCTCTGGTCATTATGGCTTTTGACGGGTCGGCAGGCATCGAGCGTCGTGATCACCCGACCTGGACAAGCTAAAAATCGAGGCCTTTACGCCGTGCATAGCGCTTGAAAATTTCCTCGATGTCTTCTTTTTCGAGACTGTTCAAGAGGGACTCCGCGACGAGGTCTTCTACGGGTAGTTCGCTCTTAGGATCAAAATCGAACACCCTTGAAACCATCTGCTTGCTGAAGCTTCCTCTCAATAGCCCCGTAAGCGCGGCTCCCATAAGGTGGAGAGTGTTCGAATTCTTGCTCACCAGCCTGACCACGCAGTTGAAGATGATTCTTTTTCTGTCGTTCCGAATAGGCATCTCTGTGGATAATTCCAAATCCCGAACACCCCATTCCGAATAAATGTCGGTAATCAAACTACAATAGATCAACCAGTTTGAAACCTGGAAGTTGATCATTGATCATTTTTTACCGGATATACGCTTCCGTCACGTACCTCCGCATCATCCTGTGGCTGTTGAAGTAGTAGGCATTCTTGCTGATCGCGTTCTTCATCATCCGGCTCCATCCGCTCTTGTCGGAGTTGTAATATTTCGGAATGATCAGGTTTTCGAGCTTGTAATAAAGGTCCGCGGCGTCCTCTGCGTCGGACGTGCCGGGCTGCATGGTTTCCGACGGCGGCCCGCCGATGGACCAGCCGGTAAAATCTTCGATATGCCCCTCGATCCACCACCCGTCGAGCACGCTGAAATTCACCACCCCGTTGTGGGCCGCCTTCATGCCGCTCGTGCCGGACGCTTCGAGCGGCCTGAGCGGCGTGTTGAGCCAGACGTCGACGCCCGAGACGAGCTTGAGCGCGATGTTCATGTCGTATCCCGGAAGAAAAGCTATGTCGACCTTGCCTTTGAGCCTGTCACGGTACCCGTAGATGCCCTGGATCAGCTTCTTCCCATTGTCGTCGTGCGGATGCGCCTTTCCCGCATAAACGATCTGAATTTTTCCTTTTTCGACGATCTGGAGCAGCCTCTCGACATTGTAAAACAACAGGTGCGGACGCTTGTATGCCGTGGCGCGTCGCGCAAACCCGATGGTGAGCGCGTTCAGGTCCAGCGTCACACCGGTCGTCTGGCGCACATGGTCAAACAGTTTTCTTTTGGCTTCCCGGTGCGCCTCCCACAGATCGAGTTCCGGTATGTTGCCTGACCGGACAAAAAGTTCGGGTTCATTGGCCCATCCGGGAATATATTTATCGAACAGCTTCGCCATCTCGTCGCAGGTCCAGGTGAACGTATGCACGCCGTTCGTAATGGCGTGGATGTGATATCCGGGAAACATGTGCTGGGAGACTTCGCCGTGTTTCTTGGCTACCCCGTTGATATATTTGCTCAGGTTCAGCGCGAGGAGCGTCATATTGAGATTGTCCTTGCCCGCGAGGTCCCTGAGCACGTCGAGGGGGATGATCTCTCCAAGCACCTGCTTCACAAGCGAATAGGGAAACTTGTCATGGCCTGCCTCCACCGGGGTGTGCGTGGTGAAGACGCAGAGGTCCCTCACTCTTGGGATATCCCAGACCGAACGCTCGTCCCACACGCTCTCGATGTCCCGCTTGAGCCGGAGGAGCAGCTCGAGGGCGAGAAAGCTTGCGTGACCCTCGTTCATGTGGAACTTTTTGATGTGAAAGTCGAGGGCCTGGAGCATGCGCACGCCGCCCATGCCGAGGACGACCTCCTGTTTGATCCGGTAGGTATTGTCGCCTCCGTAGAGATAATCGGTGATGCCGCGGTCCTGGGGAGTGTTTTCGGGAAGATCGGTGTCCAGGAAAAAGATGGGGACTTTGCCGCCCGTGGGGCTTATTACCGGGTAGAGCCAGGCCTGGATGTACACATCGCGGCCCTCGATCTGGACCTTCACTTTTTCGGGCAGAAGCGTCATGTAGTTCGCCGGGTCCCACATGACGGGTTTTTCCTTTTGCCAGCCGCTGGTGTCGATCTCCTGAGTGAAATATCCTTTGCGGCTGATGAGGGTTACGGCCACGAGGGGAAGCTGAAGGTCGGCGGCGGATTTGATAGTATCTCCGGCCAGAATCCCGAGGCCGCCGCTGTATGTCGGGATATCGTTCTTGATGCCGATCTCCATAGAAAAATACGCAATCATCGGCTCAGCCGTAAACTCGTGCAGGTTGTTCATATTCCTCCTTCTCGGTGCAAAGCGAAAATCGTCAGGCTCTCGCGGCTGCTAAAAGATAACAGAAACATGCCCATATTTCAATAGGCATCTGGAGGCCGAAAAATAAACACGGAGACGAACGGGCAGCCCCCTCGCTGCGCGTTCTTGAATGTTGGCTGTGCAATGTCTATCTCAGGGTGCGGCAGCGGCATAGGACGGGGCTGAAAAATATGAACAACTTGACAATGCGGACATTTGACATTTACTATATTATAAAGGATAATAGCGCGTCTTTCGCTCGAGGCCGCCGTCTCCACTCATGCGCCTTAATCAGCGAAGGGCCGACAACACTCCATGACATATTGATGCATCGGCTTCCACCCGGAGGATGTAAACGTGAAGGTGCTGGCTTTTAACGGAAGTCCGCGCAGAGGAGGCAACACGCAGATGTTGCTGAGCGAGGCGGTACGGGGTGCAAAGGAACAGGGAGCAGAAGTGACGCTCTACGTTCTAAATGACCTCAGGATACGGCCGTGCCAGCACTGCGGGGGGTGCGACGACTCCGGCCGATGCATCATCCCTGACGACATGCAGGCCGTTCATACCGACATCAGGGCAGCGGACCGGATCATTCTGGCCTCGCCCATATTCTTCTTCGGACTCAGCGCCCAGACCAAAATTATGATCGACCGTTGCCAGGCCTTCTGGTCCGAAAAGTACGTGCACAAAAAACCCGTGCCCCCGGGAGAGTTCGGCCGCAAGGGCCTGCTCATTCTCGTGGGAGGCATGAAGAGAAACGATAAGAACGAAGGGTATCGTTGTTCAGAGGTGACGGCGCGGGCGTTCTTCAGGACCGTGAATGTGCAGGAGCACGTAACGCTTGAATACGATTCCGTGGACGCGAAAGGCGCGATCATGAACCACCCGACAGCGCTCAAAGAGGCGTATGCGGCGGGAAAGGCCCTGGTAGCGTGACTATCCTTTCTCCCTCCTGAGGAAAACCACGATTGCTCCTTCGCCTCCGTACCGGGCAGTGGCCCTTCCCCATTCGATGGCCCACGTTCTGCCTTCCCCTGAGAGAAACCGTTCCACTTCGCCACGCAGCACCGGGCCTTCCTCGGAATTATTCCCCCGCCCCGTTATGATGAGCACGGTTTTTTTCCCCTGATAATGAGCGCTCTTAAGAAAGGCGCGGACCCGGGGCAGCGCCTCGTCGCGGGTCAGGCCGTGCAAATCGATCTCGGCCTCCGGAACGATTTTGCCCCGGCGAAGCTGCCTCATGCGCCGCGCCGCTGCATGAGCGCCCTCGTTCTTATCGGGAGTCTCGTCCCTGAAGGTCGTTGTCATCTTTCCGAGGGAAGCAAGAAAGAGTTCCCTGTCCTGGGGCGATATCTCTTCCCGCCGGATGCGTCCAGCCGGGGTCCCGCGCGCTTTCACCGGTTTTGAGAGATTCTCATCATCGTGGCGGTCGAGCCCGAGTGCGGCCATCTCCCGGACAAAGAGTTCATCGTCGTTTCCATGAGGTGTTTTTTTCGCTGTGGAGGTCGTTTGAGGCGGCGAGGACGAGGTCGCCTTGCCCGAAACAGGCAGCCCCTTGAACGTTTTGAATGGATTGTGTCTGAAAGAGCCGCTTTTTTCTTTCCTGATTTTTGCCACGGTTATGCCTTATGACATTCCCAGCGCTTTACGGGCCAGTTCTACGAGGCCGAAGACCTTCAAATCCACGAGCATGCCCCGGGATTGCGCCTTCTGAAGAAAATCCAGCACATCGCGCAAAGGGGTCTCGATGACCTCGATGATCTCATTATCGTCGCCGCCGTTCTTTCCAACAAATGTGAGATCGGTGCACAGGTAGGCGCGAAGCAGCTCTGTTGACGCGCCGGTAGAAATCGGGCCCTCGGCGAGGAATTGCAGCTTGTCCGCAGACCAGCCGGTCTCTTCGATGAGTTCCCGCCTGGCTGCCTCTTCCGCCGACTCGCCCGGGTCGATAAGGCCGGCAGGAAGTTCCATGACCTGCCGGCCGAGGGGCGGCCTGAACTGTTTTTCGAGCAGCACGTTCCCGGCGGGAGTGACGGCAACCATCACCACGATGCCCCCGATGCCGACGCGTTCGAGCGCCTCCCACGTGCGTACGGCGCCCCGTGCGTCCCGGTAGGTTATTTCCACGGCGCTCATGAACTTCCCCTTCCACATGATCTTTTTGCTGATGATTTCCATGGATATGACGGATCCAAAACTACATTCCGGTCCGGACCGGCAGAAGCAAAATCTTTAAAACCGCCATGGCCGCAGGCCCCGCCAGATGCAGAATGCAGAGCTTGTTTTTCAAAGCCACGTCTTCATGTCAATGGTCAACGCCGCCGGGATGATGGTGTCCGCCTCGCGTATCCGTTTCCTGCCGGCCGCAGCGAATAAAGCCTTGAGCAGGACATCTTCGTCCTTGTAGTTGCTGAGGATGGGGAAATCGGCCTCGGGTATGTCTTTTCTGAAATAACCGCAGCCCTCGAGTCTCACCGCGCGGCGCGGGCCGCGAATCGTCGGGCCGAAAATGCGGCAGATGTGCGGCCGATGGTCGTAGATCAGGCATACGCCGTTTTCAAGCGCAGGGCAGGACATTTTGGCCGATCTGCGGGAAATGGTATCGATTGCCGCCAGGGATTTTATGACCGGGTCCCTGCGGGAGAAGGCGTTTTTCTTTTCGAGGACGTCGAGCTGCTCGTTCGCCTTCGCCATGACGCGCGCCCTGACCGGGACAGCGATTTTTTTCAGGGATTCGCGCAGGTAAATCGCGTCGAGAAGCGTGATGTCGAAAAATCCTGACGCGCAGCACTCGTGACAGCCGCGCTTGCACTTTACGCTATGTTTTTTCGCCGCCTGGCCGAAGAGTTCGCTCGTCTGTGCGAGGAACAGGCCGTAGTTTTTTATTATCCGATGCATGTTGCCAACGCCTTTCTCGAAAAACGTTCCTGATTATACTCAGCGTCGGGTACATTTGTCAACAATTGGCTGGGGCAGGGAGATCGAGAAACTATACCCAAGACCTTGCCGCAGTCGGAAGCATAAGTTTGCCGGAAATACAGCCTTAACGTGCTCCCTTTTTATCACTTTCCCTGCCATTATGGAATCATAAGATTGCCGAAAGTGCAGAGTGGAACCTGAAGCTTGCCAGAAGCGCAGGGAGGATTCGATGAAACTCCCTTTACCTCTGCTGGAATGAATTTGCTTCACCACGCCCTGTCTCGAATGTGAAGGGCGAATGCGACATAGTTTATTATGATGTGTCCGAAGAAGGTCACCAGCAGCAGGGTCAATATGTCCAGAAAGCTCAGGTTTAATGCCGGGGCTGACAGAACGAACGCTCCCGTGATGAAGTCGAGTTGATCGGCAGGGAGCCAGCGCTCACCAGGTGGAATTCCGCGGCGCCTCTTGAAGAAGCTCTTGATCGAGTCACCTGTCATCGCGCCAACGCCCTGAGCCAGACCGACTTGCCACCAACTCCATTCATCCCAATCTGGCGCGCCGACAGCATGCTGTGCCCCGGCAGTCGCAAGCGCTGCAACAACGCCTATGGAAAACCCGACTACCGTCTTGTGTGCGCCCAGATAGCGCTCGTTTATCGCCCGGTTCCAGCCCCTCCAATATTTGACGAATGAGGGGGCCATGTTAGCCACATACGCGGGCAACATAAGCCATATGAGGTCAACTATATGCCTTAGGGTCATGTTACCGCGCCTTGAGAGCCTCTTGAAGGGAGCGGCCCGGATGCCATTCTTGCCGGAAACGCGTTCAATATGTGCCTGCATGAAATGCCGGTGTGCCATGCAGTCGTGA
Organism: Nitrospirota bacterium; assembly: GCA_033854515.1. Classification (GTDB taxonomy): domain Bacteria; phylum Nitrospirota; class UBA9217; order UBA9217; family UBA9217; genus JAWOJY01. The sequence continues at coordinate 6,995 of JAWOJY010000093.1, read as the reverse complement.
TCAATAAAGACTAAGTAATCGCCGGTTCTCAATTAAAGTATAACAGCATCTGAACAAGCATGATGCAACATCCTGCGCTTGATCGTGGCCGCCCGCCTTTCATTAGGAATTCAGCGTTCGTCAGAGGGTATATGGCATGGAAATTCTTGAGGGAAATGATGATTACCTGATGAAGTAGTTGTTCAATAAATGAGGACTACAACATTTGAGGAAGAAATCCTTTATAACCTTGCCTGCAAAGTAACGTTTTCTTGATTATTGACGCGTATGATCAGCCCACCCTCTTGAAGTCAATATATCCGCGTTCGACGTCCGTGCTGATCAACTGTACGCGCAGCCTGTGGCCGACATCCATCCCTTCAAAACCGCTCGCCAGCCTTCCTTCGATGGGTGGATGAAGAAGGCGGACCCAGGTGCCTTTTTCTGCCGCCCCGGTGACAATGGCATCGAACCGCTCGCCGATCCGATGTTCCAGCAGTATTGCTGCTGCGGATTTTCTGACCTGTCGCTCGACCTTCCTGGCTGCGTCCTCTTTCTCGGTGCAGTGTTTTGCCAGCGCGGCCAGTTCTTCGTTCCTATACGGAAGAGAACGTCCATCTATCGCGGCCTTCAAAAGCCGTTGGGTGATGATGTCCGGATAACGCCGGTTCGGGGCTGTGGAGTGGGCATAATCCCCGACCGCGAGACCGAAGTGACCTACTGATGCCCCGCCGGGAAGTTCGACAACGTATTCACCCGCACCAAGCAGCTTGATGACGGAAAGGGAAAGATCGGGAAAGCGAAGCGGGTCAGAGGCTTTCGCCTGTGTAAGGAATTGCTCCAAAGCCTTTGACTCAGGCTCCGCAGGAAGCGTGAAACGGTGTTCCGAAGCGAGTTCGACAATCCGGTCCCACCTTTTAGGGGTCCGGACGACGCGCCGCAATGAAGGCAGACTTCTGGAAGCAAGAAAGCGCGCGGTAACGCCGTTTGCCGCGATCATGAAGTCCTCAATAATGTCTTTAGCCCTGTTCTTTTTTTCGGATTCAACATCCCTAAGCTCACCGTCGCCAAAAACCACGCGTGCTTCTATTGTCTCGAGAGTCAATGCACCGTGCAGGTGCCGGAGCGTCTTCATCTGCTGTGCCACGCGGTCCTGGAGCCGGAGTGTTTCGGCAAGACCGGGAACGGCGCCGATCTCTGTTGGCATCGGCCCTGCATTCTCCAGCCAGGCCGCTACGCTGTTGTAGGCGAGCTTTGCCTGATTGCGGACAAGCGCAACGTAGACATCGGACTTCTGAAGCGATCCATCTTTGGCGACGATCATTTCAACAACCACGGCAAATCGTTCCGACGCATAATTGAGGGAAGTCAGATCGGTCGAGAGTTTCTCGGGCAGCATCGGAAATGTCTCGGCCTCGGTATATACCGACGTGGTGTTCCGGCGGGCGTGTTCATCGATTGACGAGTCCTTCTGGACAAGAGCATCCACATCGGCAACGGCAACAAGGACCTTCACGCCGTCATCAGACGCGGCTTCCGCAACGGTGAGCTGGTCCAGGTCGCGTGAATCATCGTTGTCTATGGAGCACCAGAGAAGGTGCCGCAGGTCTCGCATTGGCTCTTCAGCTTTTGTCGCAGGCCCATGGATTTTGTCTAATTCGGCGAGCGCCTGAGAAGAGAAATCCGGAAGTAGTCCCCGTTCGATCATAGCCCGACGGGCGATTCTTTGCAAGAGGGAGCGGTGTTGTCTGTCGTTTTTCCCAATCATAAGGAGACTTCGGCGAGGTCAATTATTTGGAGTTGGGCTATGAGAGCCCTCCCTCCTTTACGAAATCATGACAAAATGCCCGTGTGTCGACTCAGGATGAATGTCACCCTTTCGCTCTTCTCGCCAAGAAGTGCAGTCATCGTCTAGTCCATAGGAAGAAAAATAACACAGCTTTCAAAGAATTATATATGAATTTGTTCAGTTCTTGAAGAAAAAAAGAAGGATATTTCAGGGTATGCCGTTTTGAATAGCTCGTGCAGATTTCAAGAGAAATATGCGCAAGCCTTGGCCTGCCATTCCTCGAATGACGCGTTCTTATTTACGGATTCTATCGTGGGTCTTGACTTTACCCCGACGAATGTATAATATGTTCACCTCTTCCGCAATCGACGCATATAAACTCATGCGAATCTTTAAGGAGTTCAATTTGAATTTAGCCAAAGTTCTTATTACCGATGATTCCGCCGCGCTCCAGCAGATTTATAAAATTACACTGTCACGCTACAAATGCCAGATTATCCCCGCACTGAGCGGACAGGAGGGGTTAGACCTTCTCGCCAGGAATCCCGATATAAGTCTCCTGATTGTCGATATCAACATGCCACGTATGAGCGGTGTTGAATTCATTCAGAAGGTTAAAGAACAAGAAGCTTACGGCAATATCCCCATTATTATAGTAAGCACCAAGGGAAAAGAGGATGATGCTAAGGAAGCTCTTGCCTTTGCACAAGGGCATTTAAGGAAACCATTCATCTCGAAAGAAGTGCATACACTCATCGAGAACCTATTTCCTCAATCGGGCTCTGCTTGACCTATAAAAGTCATGGTGAAAATGATTTTTTTCGAAAGCCGTTCGAGAAGATTTTGATAAGGTGGTTTTTAAGGCGATCCACCACACCGAAAAATAACCTGCCAAGGATATGCTTCTTCTATAATTACCTCCTTTTTATGTGAACGATCGAGGATTCTTGTTTCCATATTTTCATAGATGGGTTCGAGTCACAGGTAGCCGAACCAGTGCCCAAAGACGGTTGTATAGTGAGGTGAAGTGGGTGAAGGTGCGTGAAGGAAAATCAATGCACTCTCGTCGTGCTCCCCATTACGCTCATGTTTGCGCACTTTTTGGAAGCATAAGGTTGTCGCTGCGGCAAACTTATTGTTCCAATCACAGATCGGCGTTGATACTTACAGGCAGATCTTCGCTCCGCCGGGTCTGCAATAGGATTTCCCTATGCAATTTTCACATGATGATAGCTATTTACAATTTGACTCATTGATAAATCCGATGATATTCTTAAGATATTTCAGCGAGAAGGAGGCCGCATGGCCGAAGACAGAAATAGAGAGGAAAAAGTAAAACTCACCTCGCTCAGTCATGGCGCCGGCTGAGCGTGCAAGCTGGGTCCGAAGGTTTTGGACCAGATCCTCGAGAAGCTGCCGGTCGTCACGGATCCGCGCGTGCTCGTGGGAACGGAAGACGACGCTGGCGTGTACAAAATGACCGATGACATTGCAATCGTTCAGACCGTGGATTTTTTCACGCCCATCGTCGATGACCCCTACGACTTCGGGGCGATTGCCGCGGCCAATGCCCTGAGCGACATTTATGCCATGGGGGGGAAGCCGCTTACGGCGCTGAACCTCGTGGCCTATCCCAAGGACGGGCCGATGGATGTTCTCGCCGAAATCATGCGCGGCGGCGCAGAGAAAGCCGCTGAAGCCGGGGTAAGCATCATCGGCGGCCACTCCATAGACGACCGGGAGCCCAAGTACGGAATGTCCGTGACCGGCGTGGTCCATCCCGGAAAGATAGCGCTCAAGAGCGGCGCGAAGCCGGGAGACGCGCTCGTGCTGACGAAGCCTCTCGGCACCGGCATCATTTCAACGGCGATCAAGGCCGGCAGGGCATCCGAAGAAATAATCGCTGCCGCCGTCCTGAACATGAAAACGTTGAACAAACAGGCGTCCGAAGCCATGGTCGAGGCCGGCGTTTCCGGCGCGACGGACATAACCGGCTTCGGCCTGCTCGGCCATCTCCACGAGTTGCTCCACCGGAGCTGCGTAAGCGGAAGGTTGTCGCTGTCAAGAGTCCCCTTTATTCCAGGGGTCAGAGAGCTTGCGAAATCGAGCGTTCCCGGCGGCACGCGGACGAATTTAAGGTATGTAAGCGATAAAGTCGAGTGGGGAGACGGCATTACGGAAGAAGAGAAGCTCATGCTCGCCGACGCGCAGACGTCGGGCGGGCTTTTGATCGCTGTCGCTTCGGAGAGGCTTGATGCGCTCCTGGCCGGCCTTGCCGCGCGAGGCGTCGAGTGCCGGGCCGTTATCGGCGGGGTCACTGCAGGAGAGCCCGGCAGGATCTTCGTCGAGGGATAGTATGCAGATCAATAACGCAATTGGATATAACATGCTAAGAGAGGCGGAAGTTCTATGCTGATCGATGCGCGCGGGCAGGGTTGCCCCAGGCCGGTAATGATGACCGAGGAAGCGCTCTCAAAAATGACAGAGGGTACCGTCGACGTGCTCGTAGATAACGAAGATTCGGCGCTCAACGTCGCCGGATTCGCGGCCCAGAACGGCATGCATGCTGAAACCGTCAAAGAAGGAAAAAACTGGAAGGTGAAGGTCGTAAAAGGCTACGCATGTAAAACAAGCTCCGTGTCCGGAGCGCGGGGCACGCAATTAAAAGAGGCAAAGAAGGGCCTCCTGCTCGTTGTCGGCACCGATACCATGGGCAAGGAAGAGGCGCTGGGAAAGATCCTCATGAAGGCTTTCTTCGAAACCATGAAGGTATACAGGCAACTGCCGCACACAATTTTCTTCCTGAACACAGGGGTGAACCTGACCACGATGAACGCCGACATCGCAGGACTGCTCAAAGACATGGAAAACATGGGGGTGGAGATATATTCGTGCGGCACCTGTCTCAAACAGTACAACCTCGAGTCGGAACTCAAGGTCGGCCACCGGGGCACCATGAACCTCGTCGTGGAAGGGATGCAGGACTTCGAGAAGGTGGTATGGGTGTAGATTACAGGTTTCTTCCGGTTTTCCGCTTCAGCGCCTTTTTCGGATGATTGGACGGATTGTCCGTGAGCAGGAGGGCGCCGTCTTGATCATAGCCCACGTAGATGGTATACCGCGGGATCAAAACTTTGGTTTTGCCGTTGTACAGCCGTAATATCCTCTGCACGTAATCCTGAGTTTCCTTGAAGGGCGGGACGGTCCCCCACCGTCTGATGGCCGACTCGCCGGCATTGTATGCTGCAAGCGCAAGCGACAGGTTCCCTTCGTAACGGTCTATGAGGTACCGCAGATATTTGACTCCCCCGTCGATGTTTTCATCAGGGTTGAAAGAATTTCTTACATTCAAGTCCACGGCGGTCTGCGGCATGAGCTGCATGAGGCCCATGGCGCCTTTTCTGGAGAGCGCATAGGGATTGAAGTCCGACTCGACCTTGATGATCGCGTGCACGAGCGCCGGGTCCACGCCGTGCCGGTCGCAGGCCGCGTCGATGATGCGCAGATAGTCGCTGGGAATGTTGTAGGAGGATACTTTTCCAACGGGAGCAGGCGGGGCGGTCCGGGGCTGAAGGGAGGCGGGGGTTTCGCGCGGTTCGGACTTCAGTTTTTTGTATTTCTTACCCCGTTCTACGTTGACATTCGTGAAATGCATCACGCCGCTATCATCGACGTACTGATAGATGTCGGCGCGCGCCGGCTTAATAGGAAGGGAAAAAAGTACGGCAACGGCTATGATAAATGCTTCTTTATTCAACCCTGTCCCTTCGAGCAATCTCGGTTTAAACCGCTCTCTCATTATTTATTAGTATATAACAAAAAAAAAATTTGTCAACGATAGAATGAGATAGATGATGATATGTGAAAGAACGTTTCCCAGCCAGGCAAAATCAACAAAAAAGACGAAACAGGGTTGACGTAGCATAAAATATGTTGTAGTCTCAACACTTGCGGGAACGATGGAAGCGTTGAATATAGAGGGCGATTGTTCCTGGGGGGACTCTTCATGAAAATCTTCGTTACCGGCGGCGCCGGCTATATCGGGAGCCATGTGGTAAAGGCGCTGGGCGACAAGAATGCCACGGTTCTGGTCTATGACAATCTCTCAAAGGGCCATCGGGACGCCGTTCTGCACGGGAAACTGGTCGTCGGCGACCTGGCAGACCGCGAACTCTTACGGAACACCGTAAAGGCTTTCAAGCCCGATGCGGTGCTGCATTTTGCCGCGTTCATAGAGGTCGGCGAGTCGGTGCGGGAACCTCTCAAGTATTACCTGAACAATCTTTCAAACACGTTGGGCCTTCTCGATGTACTGATGGAAAATCATGTGCGAAATTTCATTTTTTCCTCGAGCGCCGCGGTGTACGGCAGTCCGCAAAGAGTACCGATTACCGAGACGGAGCCTGTCCGACCCATTAATCCCTACGGCCAGTCCAAGGCCTTCGCAGAGAGGGCGCTGGAGGACCTTTCGAATGTTTCGGAGTTCAGGTATGTGTCGCTACGCTACTTCAATGCCGCCGGGGCCGATCCGTCCGGCATGATCGGAGAACGGCATAACCCGGAGTCTCATCTGATTCCCCTCGCGCTGAAGGCTGCAAAGGGGGAGAGAGAAAGCATTAAAATTTTCGGGACCGATTATTCCACTCCCGACGGAACCTGCGTCAGGGACTACATCCACATCAACGATCTGGCGGACGCGCATCTCCTGGCGCTTGAATCTCTCCTCGAAGGCGGAAAGAGCGATGTCTTGAACTGCGGCTACGGCCACGGTTATTCCGTAAAAGAGGTCATCGATGCGGTTAAAAAGGTTACCGAGAGGAACTTCAGGGTAGAAGAAACGGAGAGAAGAGCAGGGGACCCTCCGGTTTTGATTGCGGGAAATGCACAGATCAAAAAAAGATTGAACTGGAAGCCGAAATACGACGATCTGGAGTACATAGTGAGGACGGCATGGGCGTGGGAAAGAAGGTTTAAACTGCGGGATATAATGAGGTAAGCTGTTTTTTGACGTTGGACCAATGGCGATAACAGGAAACCCGGGCCAAGCCGGCAGGGCCTCGTCCAGAGGCAGTGAAAGTACAAAAATTTTAGGAAATACTATGATTGTCCTTGACAATGGAGCGGATGTGTTTTATTATAATTTTCTCATCGCGGGGTGGAGCAGTCCGGTAGCTCGTCGGGCTCATAACCCGAAGGTCACAGGTTCAAATCCTGTCCCCGCTACCAA
>JAWOJY010000092.1:0-5222 GCA_033854515.1 Nitrospirota bacterium | reverse complement strand
ATACGTAGGAACCGCCGAGGAGGAAAGCAATAAGGCTGATTCCGATCATAAGCTTCTTCATGTCGAACCTCCCTGGTTGCATGGATTAATTTCGAATATCTTCCCGGATACCTTACGCACTTTTTTTGCTATGTCATAGCCATTCCCTCCTTTTCGCGACAAAGATATTTGATACAAGATGTCGATTGTTCGCTCATCAAAATAGTAAGATGATAATCCGCTTATTGGTGCGGTTTTTTCCCGGACAACCCTTCCAGAGAATTGTACATTTCCTGCAGATGTCCTGTAATGGCGTCGAGATCGAATTTGTGCCATTCCAGTTCTGCGGAGTGCAGAGATGATCGGGCATCGCGCATATGGCGCGCCTTCGCGGTCCCTTCGACGGGATGATAGAGCTTCTCGTCCGCGTCGAGAAGGGCTTTGCTCTCCCTCAGAAGGAGCAGCACCGCCTTCGCCTTCTGCGGGACGTAGGGGAAGATGCCCATTCTCTCGTTATGGCACTGCTCGCAGACGGCAGCGATCGTGTCGGGTGTCAAAATACTGGTGACCATCGAGCCGTGACAGGTCACGCATTCAGGGCCCTTTCCCTTCGATTCCAGCATCTTGTAGTGCAGGCTCTGGGAAAATTTAAAGAACTCGGCGCCGTGGCATTTGCCGCACGTCGATGGAATATTCTTGTAGTAAACCGTACTTTTGGGATCGCTGGAACCGAGGACCCCTGCATGGGCCTCTTTCTCGTCCGTGGCGCGCGGATTTCCTCCGTGACATTTGTCACAGGTCACGCCGTGTTTCTCGTGAATCGATCCGGTCCAGCTATGGGATCTTGCGCCCACAAAGCTGCTACCCGGAAGCCGGGAATGGCAACTGACGCATGAATTCTCCGTTTTTTCACCCTTGGCGGCATAGGCCGGCGCAGAGAAGAAGTGTGCGCCGCATACTATTATAAGAGCGCAAACGAGAACGTCATCACGTTTTGACATTATTGCCTCTCTTTCTGTTGTAACGCCGCAGCAGCGTATAAGTAACGCTCCATGCCGCCAGCGTTGCGAGGATTGCATAGCCCGTCATTCTCCCCGGCGAAATATGGAGCACGTCTATGTAACCGGCCACGGCCGTCATACAAAGGAAAACGCCGGCCCCGGCGCCCAGGGAGGTCATGAAGGGCCGATGGAGCGGATTTGCGATGTAATACTGCGGCTCTTTCCATTGGTCGAGAAACGGTATCAATGCGGCAACGAGGAACAACAATCCGGGGAAGATAACGCCGCCGATGGTTTCCGGCGTGATCTTTCCTCCCAGAACGGAAAAGGACAGGTCGCCGGGTATTAATTTCAAAAAACCGTATACGGGAAGAAAGTACCAATCGGGCCGCATAACAGGGGTCCCCGGTGAGGGCGGACCGTACGTTTCTATCGGGTTCAAGGGAATATAGGTCGCCATCAAAACGACGACAAACAGCAAAAAAAGGTAAAACGACAGGCTGATGACGCCCTGCTCGGGCCAGATCGGGATTCCGATAAGTCTCCGTCCTCCCTGTGCTTCTTTCCGGTTTTTGTTGGACCGGGGTTCCGTATGTTTCTGCTTTACAATGATGAGCAGATGAAGGCTGATAAGGCCTATGAGCACCGCCGGAATCAGCATGACGTGCATGAAGAAGAAGCGGGGGACGGTTCCTTCCGAAGGGAACTCGCCGGCGAAGAGGAGTCGTGAAACCCAGTCCCCGACCCACGGCATCGATTTCGCTACGTAATAGGCTATCGAGGTGGCCGTCACCGAGAACTGACTATAAGGCAACAAATACCCGGTAAATGCAGCAACCATCGCCATCCCCAGCAGACCGAGTCCGACAAGCCAGTTGATCTCCCGCGGCTTCCTGTACGCCGAAGTAAAGTAAATCCTCATAAGATGTGTAAGAACAGCGGCAATCATGAGCATGGCCGACCAGTGATGGACGCGTCGTATGATCATGCCCACGGGAAGGATGTCTATCTTTACCACGCTCGCATAGGCCGACGGGACCATGGCGCCGAAGAGCGAAACCATTTTCGTCGAAGGCTCATACAGAAAGCCGAGAAAGAGGCCCGTTACCACCAGCGTGATAAAGGAAAACAACGCCATTTCTCCGAGCAAAAAGGTGGGGTGTGTCGGAAACGTCTTGACAAGGAACTTCGCCTTGAATTTTTTGAGCTCCAGCCTCTCATCGAACCACGTAAAGATACTCATTGTCGTAACCTCACCTCACGATACCTGCGGGCCTATCGGGCCGGTGAAATCGCTCGTGAAAACGAGCGTCCCGTCGTCCGCCACCTTGACGCCGATCTGTGCGAGCGGGATCGGCGCGGGGCCACCCATGACCTTTGCCCCTCGCGCCGGGTCGAAGATGCTGTTATGGCAGAAACATTCCGTGAACGACGCGGCGGGCGCTTTTTCATTTTTTACCCAGGAAACGGTGCATCCGAGGTGTGTACAGATGGCGCTGTACGCCACAAAGCCCCGGTCCGTCAGATCGAGGTGTATGGGCGGCTTGAATTCGGCCTCTTCTAATTTGATCACCTGGACGAGATTTGCGGGGTTCGATGACTTGCCGGACGGGAAGGCGAGCACGGCGTCGCCTACATTGAATGAAGAGGCCTGCAGAAGAGCTCCCATGTTGCCGCCTTTTGCATACACGAGCCTGTCGCCGGGCTGAATGGTCGTTACGTAGCCGCCGCCTTTCTTTTCGGGGACCAGCACTTTGAGCATGGCGAAGAGAGAGCCGAGGGCGCCCGCGGCGGACGCGATGAGCACGCCGAGGGTGAATCTTCTCCGGGTTATCCCTGCTTTCTCCCCTTTATCTCCTTCGATGCCGTCTACCATAACAACTCCTCCTCGCGGTCTTCCGACACCTCCCTGAATGTTATAAAGTATCTCGCGTAGACAACGACTGCAATGCCGGCGAACAAAAACTCGAAGGCCAGCAGCGTGCCCAGGAGATAATTACTCCCTTTGCCCGATATCAGGAGATAGGCGAAGGCGACGCCCATGCCGAGAAGAGCGACTGCAAGGACGATAATCACGGCCATGGCGGCCGTGGAATAGGAAGGCCTCTTTTCCCGAATGACCTCGATACTCATGTCATCTCCTCTTTTCCAGTGTCACATAGACAAGATAGCCGATGACGAACATGGCGAGCACCCCCGCGAACGCCAGAAGCCCTATCTGGTAAGGATCGAGGTCTTCGGGAAACCCGGGGGCCAGCGGAGGTTTCGCTCCTTTCGCTTTCTCCTCGGCGAGCCGTATCCGAATCTTCGAAAGCTCGTTGATTGTCGCTTCACTCACATTCATGGGATCTATCTGATCGAACCCGGTCGTGTCCTTATGACAGCTCTTACAGACCTTGGGGACCGCTGGTATGATATTGTTGTGAGCGTTATGACAAGTGACGCAGGAAGGACCGCCCTTGCCGTCAAGATACGCCCTTCCCATGATGCTGCCTGCGTAGCGGTCGACGGAATCACTGTGGCACCTCGAGCACATGGCAAACATCGCCTTTCCGGAAGGCTTGCCGATGAAACCGTGTGATTTCGACATTGCGCGCGACTGTTTCTCCGCAAACTCCTGTGCAGAGAGACTTTTTACATTTCCTACGTCAACGCCTGCGTTTCCTCCATGGCAGAGGTCGCAGGTAATTCCGTTCTGTCGATGGACCGAAGCGTTCCATTCGACAACGGGCTGCGCAAGCGGACCGCCCAGAAAGGTGTGGCATGTCACGCACGCTCCGGCCCTCTGCTCCGCGGCTCGGGCCTCAGCCCCGCACAGAAAGAACGCCACTGCCCAACACAGTGCAAGTACACGGCTTTTCATATTCATGATTTCTGACCTCATATGCAGGACCCGTTCCTCGGGCACGGGAGGTGGACGCTGCTTCTTTACAGATTCCGCTCTTGCTACGCTTGCGGCCAGGCCGAACCACACTCTTTTCCTGACCGTAGCCGGTTTTCATTCTCTGCAGGGTTTGTACGATTTTATTGCTTGGTTATGTTTGGGGGCGTGCCAGCATGGTTTCAGTATATCAAAATGTACCGGTTATGGAGAGAGTCTCCGGCATCAAAATTGTCTATCTCCGTTTTTAATCCGCGAAGATACCGCGAGCCTGGTACTTTTTTCGTAGCATCATTCTTCGAACCACGTTCCAACCTGAGAATCGGCCAGGGCCCTTTCGATGCCGGGCGTGGGGCCGCAGGTATTGCCCCTTTGCAGCGGCTGTCATAATCCGATAAACCGGCGACTATTCACGCGCGGCAGAAGGGAATTATTTCCCTTCTTTTTTCTGCAGGGTCTCGATCGACTTGTTGATGGCCTTCATTCGTTCCTGCATTTTGTTGACCGTGGCCTTGTCCAGTTTACCCTGCTCCATATGCGAAGCCATCTCGTTCATCTGCGCGGCCATTTCACGCATGATCTTTCCCATGTCCTGCATCTTTGCATGTTCGGTGACCGTCAGGTGGCGCATGGGATGGGACAGCTTTTTCATCATCTCGTTCATCTGCTCCATCATGTTCGCCATGTCCCCCATCATGTCCTGACCCATCATCTGGCCGTCCTCCATTTGCTGAGACCCCATTCTTTCCTGCTGTTGACCGCCCGTCGTGCCGCCGCCCGTCTGGGCCATGGCAGTCGCAGCCGCAAATCCGATCACAATTGCTGCTGTCAATAAGATCTTCTGGATCTTCTTCATGTCATCCTCCTATCGTTTATATTCCTGCTCGCCTATCTTTTTTATCTTGCCGACCGGACGGCTAAACCCAATCAGGTAATACAGGTTTGCAGTGAGATTGTAATGTCCGGCCCTCCCGCGATACAAGTCGACCAGCGCTTTTTTATCGAGAACGGTCATATCTTCGCCCCCCTGAGCCGCAGGGCGTTCCCGATGACCGATACGGAGCTGAAGCTCATGGCCGCCGCGGCGAAGATCGGGCTCAGCAGGATGCCGAGGAAGGGGTAGAGGACGCCCGCCGCGATCGGCACCCCCAGGGACTTGTACACAAAGGCGAAGAAGAGGTTCTGCTTGATGTTCTTCATAGTGGCCCTGCTCAACAGCCGCGCCCGCAGGATCCCGCGGAGGTCGCCTTTCACGAGTGTGACGCCTGCGCTCTCCATTGCCACGTCGGTCCCGGTGCCCATGGCTATTCCGACCTGCGCCCGGGCAAGTGCCGGCGCGTCGTTGATTCCGTCGCCGGCCA
>JAWOJY010000091.1:0-19734 GCA_033854515.1 Nitrospirota bacterium | reverse complement strand
GTCGTCGAATTTCCTGGCCCTCAAAAAACTCCGCGCGATCCATTCGTATAAATATTTCTTGCTTTTCTCTCCTGGTTGTGCTATAGAAAAAAAGAAGGTGATTCAAGAGAGGCGGTCGAGCTGCTCGAATGAGACGCGAAGGGGAAAAGAGTAGAAGACCGAAAACGGTCGAGAGGCTGGAGACGTCAAAAACCTGCGGGACGATGGCCTATATCGCCGAGTGCAGGGGCCAAACGCGGAAGATCGGCCCTTCATGGTGGCCGAAGCCGCCTTCAGGCATTATAAGCAGAATAGTGAGAAAAAGCCCTTCCAATAAATGAATTCGTGAGGGCTTATTTTTTAAATCCTTCTTTTTCTTTACGGTCCCTGATCATGAGGACAGGGCCGTTTCACGATCTCCGGGAAAGACTAGGATTGTTCCACAACCACTCTGTTCTTGACGAGTGAGACCTCGCGTATTTTTCCCCTGACGCGCTTTTCTTCGCCAAAAAGGTTTCGCAGAACCACCTCATTCCCTTCGACATTGACAAGGTTCACCGACTCAAGTATGAGATTTTCTCTGTTGTTTTGTTTGACGTAGGCTTTTAAATCGCACATTGTTTTCTTCCTTTCAAGCGCTTACCCTGGCGCGCGCCCCGCGGTTCCTTGATTTTTTCCTCGCTTCGTCCTGCTCCGGTCTGCGTCTCCTGGGGAATATCCGGAGCGGGGTGCCGCGAAAGCCGAACGTCTGCCGGAGATGGTTCTCGATGTAGCGGATATAGGAGAAGTGAACGCCCTCCGGATAGTTGACGAATACCACGAATGTGGGCGGCTTGATTCCTACCTGGGTGATATAGTAATATTTGACCCGTTTGCCTCTGTAGAGCGGAGGTTCGTGGCTTGCGGTGAGTTCCTCAAAGACCTTGTTCAGCTCCGCCGTCGTCACGCGCTTCTCGCGCTCGGCCTTCACCTGATCGATCTCATCGAAGACCTTGGTTATCCGCTGCCTGGTGAGGGCGGAGACGGTAAGTACCGGAGCGTAATCGGCGAACTTGAGTCGCTGCTGGATCTCGGCCATGAACTGCCTGTATGCCTCCTCTTTGTCCGGAACCAGATCCCACTTGTTGAGCGCGATGATGACGCCCTTGCCTTCTTCGTGCGCGAGACCTACAATACGCTCGTCCTGTTCGGTAATGCCCTCGGAAGCATCGATGAGAATGAGCGCGATATCAGCGCGGCTCAGGCTCTTCATGGCGCGCATGACGCTGTATTTCTCCACGCCCTGGCTGATCCTGCCCCGGCTGCGGATTCCGGCCGTATCCACGAGCACGTATTTTCTTCCGTAGTACTGGTAGACGCTGTCGACGGAGTCCCTCGTGGTACCCGGAACGCTGCTTACGATCATCCGGTCTTCCCCGATCAGGGAATTTATGAACGACGATTTGCCTACATTGGGTCTGCCGATGACGGCGATTCTCGGAATCTCGGCCTGCTGCTTGCCGGCAATTTCCCACGGGGACTCAGGCAGCATGCGAGCGAGTTCGTCCATGAGATCGGAGAAGCCCGGGCCGTGCTTTGCGGACAGCGGAAAGAGGGTCCCGATGCCAAGTCGGTAGAAATCCGGGAGCAGCGCCTCATGCCGCGCGCCGTCAACCTTGTTTACGGCGTAGATGACAGGTTTCCCCGATGCCCGGAGCCTCTGAGAAACCTCGATGTCCGACGGCAGCAGACCTTCTTTTCCGTCCAGGAGGAAAAGAATGTAGTCCGCCTCTTCCACAGCGAGCGTGGTCTGCTCGCGCATCTTCGTGTACATGAGGTCCTCGGCCTCCGGCTCGAACCCGCCGGTGTCGACGAGGAGAAAATGTTTTCCCTCCCACTCGGCCTCGGCGTAATTGCGGTCCCTCGTTACGCCAGGCACGTCTTCGACGATGGCGAGATTTCTGCCGATGATCCTGTTGAACAGGGTCGACTTGCCGACGTTCGGTCGTCCGACTATGGCCACGATTGGTTTTGGCATGATTAATCGCGCGGAGCAGGGGACGTGGAGTCGCGTACAAGGCAAGTAACTCCATGCGCTTTGCGCTCTGCCCTCGGCTAACCCGCGCATCCTGTATTACTATATCATTTTTGAGCGTTCCAGTTCAATAAAAAACCTTGCGAACCTCTTATAATTATGTTATTTTTTACATTCATTCATATTTTTTTCTAAGGAGGTCGCGATGAGGATTCGGAGATATGCGGTGCTGGCGGCGTGCGTTCTGCTTTTTCCTGTGTCCCAAGCTTCGGCGGATTTCTACCGTTGGGTGGATGATGACGGAAAGGAGTACTTTACGAACGACCCTGCGAAGATTCCGCAGGAATATCGAAAGAATTCAAAGGCCGTGGAGGTCCACGACGACAGGGTCAGTGTAGGCCAGGAGCCCGTCGCCCCGAAAAAATCTCCTGTGACGGTCAAGGAACACAAGGACAAGCACGGCAGGGGGGAAGAATACTGGCGCCGGAAGGCCGCCAACCTCCGTCTAAAACTGCGCGACCAACAGGACGAGTACAATCTGGTGTTGAAACAACTGGATGATCAGGACCGCGCCCCGGACAGGCTGAACTATAAAAGAAAAAAGTCCCATTCGAGCCTCGAGAAAAAGAAAGCGAAGCTCGAAAAGGATATGGCAAGGACCCGGCGCGCTCTCGAAGTCGACCTCCCCGACGAGGCGCGCAGGGCCGATGCCTATCCCGGGTGGATACGGGAGTGAGATCTCCAATGTTTTTGGAGGATTTGTTTTGGAAGAACGGTACGATTTTAAAAAAGTAGAGGAGCGCTGGCAGCGCACGTGGCAGGAAAAGAATATTTTCAGGGTGAAGGAGGACGCCTCGAAGCCGAAATACTACTGTCTCGAGATGTTCCCCTACCCATCCGGCAGGATCCACATGGGGCATGTGCGGAATTACGCCATCGGGGACGTGATCGCGCGGTACGAGCGGATGCGCGGTTTTAACGTGCTCCATCCCATGGGCTGGGACGCGTTCGGTCTCCCGGCCGAGAACGCGGCGATCAAGCACGGCATCCACCCGTCGAAATGGACGATCGAAAACATCGCCTACATGCGGGACAAGCAGCTCAAGCGTCTCGGTTTGTCCTATGACTGGGACCGCGAGGTGACCACCTGCTTCGAGGAATATTACCGCTGGAACCAGTGGTTCTTCATCAAGATGTATGAGAGGGGGCTCGCGTACAAGAAGCTGTCCTATGTGAACTGGTGCCCCTCATGCAACACAGTGCTTGCGAATGAGCAGGTGGAGGGCGGCCTCTGCTGGCGGTGCGGCTCGGTGGTAACGCACAAGGAGCTGGAGCAGTGGTTCTTCAAGATCACCGAGTATGCCGAAGAACTCCTGTCCTCCATTGACAAGCTTACGGGCTGGCCGGAGCGCGTCCTTACCATGCAGCGAAACTGGATAGGAAAGTCTGTAGGCGTCGAGGTGGATTTTACTGTCGAGGGCGGCAGTGGGAAACTCACCATATTTACGACGCGGCCCGACACGCTCTTCGGTGTCACCTTCATGAGCATCGCGCCGGAGCACCCCATGCTCGAATCGCTCATTAAGGGGAAGAAGCAGTCAGAAGAAGTCCTTGCGTTCGTACAACGCGTTTTGCGCGAGGACAAAGCCGTGCGCACCGACGAGAAACAGGAAAAGGAGGGCATCTTCACGGGCGCCTATGCGGTCAATCCCCTGAACAACGATAAGGTGCCGATCTGGGTCGGCAACTTCGTGCTTATGGAATACGGTACCGGCGCGATCATGTCCGTGCCCGCCCATGACCAGCGTGACTTCGAGTTTGCCATGAAGTACGGCCTCCCTGTCCGCGTAGTGATCCAGAACCCCGGGAAGAGCCTCGTTGCCGAAAAGATGGCCCAGGCCTATGTCGACGACGGCGTCATGGTGAACTCGGCGCGGTTCGACGGGCTTTCGAACGTTGCGGCCAAAGAGAAGATAGCCGATTTTATTGAGCAGAGCAAACTGGGCAAGCGCACGGTCAACTGGCGGCTCCGTGACTGGGGCATCTCGCGCCAGCGTTACTGGGGCACGCCGATCCCGATCATTTACTGCGAGAAGTGCGGCACCGTGCCGGTGCCCGAGGAGGACCTCCCTGTCAAGCTGCCGATGGACGTGGCGTTGACGGGGAAAGGACAGTCGCCGCTGGCGGAGTCCCGGTCATTCAGGGAGACGAGGTGCCCGAAGTGCGGCGGCACCGCGCGTCGTGAAACGGACACCATGGACACCTTTGTGGACTCCTCGTGGTATTTCCTGCGATACTGTTCACCGAGGCTGGAGAGCGCTCCCTTCGCAAAGAACGCGGCGTCCTACTGGATGAGCGTGGACCAGTACATAGGCGGCATCGAGCACGCCGTGCTCCACCTGCTCTACGCCCGGTTCTTCACCAAGGCGATCCGGGACCTCGGACTCTGGGACGGCGACGAGCCGTTCAAGAATCTGCTCACCCAGGGCATGGTGATCAAGGACGGCGCCAAGATGAGCAAATCCAAGGGCAACGTGGTGGACCCGGACCTCATCCTTTCCAAATACGGGGCAGACACGGCGCGGCTCTTCTCGCTCTTTGCCGCTCCGCCCGAGCGCGACCTCGACTGGAGCGACCAGGGCGTCGACGGCGCGTACCGGTTCCTTCACCGCGTCTGGGCGATCGTGTACAAGCACGCAGACCGCCTGAAGGATGTGAAACCGGCCGGCACCGAGGCGCGGGGGAACAGGCTGTACCGCAAGACCCATCTCACGATTAAAAAAGTGACGGAAGATATCGAGCGCGAGTTCCACTTCAACACGGCGATAGCGGCGCTCATGGAAATGGTGAACGAGATGTACGATTACACGTCGAACGAGTTCAGCGTTAACAAACAAGGGCGTGTGCTCCGCTCGGCCATCGATGCGCTCACGCTCCTCATCTCGCCTTTTGCCCCGCACTTCGCCGAGGAACTCTGGGAGTCGCTGGGGAACAAGGCCAGTGTAGCGAACGCTCCCTGGCCGCAGTATGATCCCGAGGCGATCGTCGCTTCGGAGATCACCGTCGTGGTGCAGGTGAACGGCAAGGTCAGGAGCAAGCTCACCCTGCCCGCAGGCAGCGCCGATAAAGAAATCGAGGCCGCGGCGCTCGCCGACCCGAAGGTCAGGGAATATACCGACGGCAAAGCGCCGAAGAAAGTGATCGTGGTGCAGGGCAAGCTGGTGAATGTTGTTGTATGAAGGAGCAAGTTCTAACCCGGACAAGCCGGAACCAAAAGCCTGCCACTAAGACACCAAGACACGAAGAAAATCAACAGATTTCTTTGTGAACTTCGTGACCTTTGCCTGCACCCAGCGCTTACGAGTGCCCCGCGCGAGTGCAAGGTGTGTCTTCGTGGTGAAAAATTGTTTCCATTTTGACAAGAATTTCATTCGTAACGGATTAATATCGAAATCCTGGATAAATCCAAAATCTTAAGGACAAAGCTCAGAACAGTTTGAGCATTAGAAATTGAAGTTCAATAATGAATCGAATTCTTCTCAAAATGGCAAGAAAAGTTTACCGCGAAGCGCCCCCGATCAGGTCGAGGGCAGGTTCCGAACGCGAAGAAAATATTAGGCTTAAGTGTTTGAAACATTAAAACCTTTGCGATCTCGGCGTGGCCTGTGGCCATCGCGCCTGGTTCAAAGATCTTGGCTCCGGCTTGTCCGTGTTCGTGTTGGGATTTTGCAGCAGCTGAATGGTATGCAAAGAACATCGAAAAACATGATGAAGATGGCAATCGTGGTTCTGCTTGCCACGCTGGCGTCCTCCTGCGGCTATCATCTTTCCGGGACAGGAAATCTCGTTCCCGAAGGCTACCGGACCATAGCCATCCCTGTCTTTGTGAACGATACGAACGAACCGTTCGTGGACACCGAGCTGACGAAGGCGGTGGTGGACGAGTTTCTCACGGACGGCAGGCTCAAGGTGGCGGGACCGGAAGCCGCAGACCTCGCGCTCCGCGGGAAGGTGACCAAATACGAGGTAATCGCGCTCTCGTACACCCCCAATGCCTATGTCCAGCAGTACCGGGTTCGCCTCGTCGTGGATGCGAGTCTTGAAGACCTGCGGACAAAAAAAATTCTCTGGCAAGAAAAGGGGATAGAATCCGTATTCATCTCGGAGTATCCCGTGACCATCGGCGATATCTCCGCCACGAAGATCGCCAAGGAAGCAGCCATCACGAAGGCAAGCCAGGACATTGCTTTTACTCTTCGGAGCAGGGTGCTTGAAGGGTTCTAAGCAACCGGCAGAGAGCATAGAGCAAAGCGAAAAGACAACGCACTCGGCTCCATGCACCATGCGCTCCGCACCGTACTTTATCCGGTACGAGGCCGGCTATTGACGAAATCTCATGATCAAATATCAGGAACTGATACGAAATCTGAAGGCTGGAAAAATCCTTCCCCTCTATCTTTTCTACGGCGAGGAAGAATTCCTGATCCAGGAAGCAGTTGACCTTATCATTAAAAAAGTTGTCGATCCGGGCGCCAGCGATTTTAATTTCAGCACTCTCTATTGCCGCGATACCACGGTTTCCGATATCGTCAATATCGCCCAGACCCTCCCGTTCATGTCGGAGAAGCGACTTGTCATTGCAAAGGAGCTGGAAGCTCTCAAAGCAGCCGATGCGGGGGAACTCGTTTCCTACCTCGCGTCGCCTTCCCCGAGCACCTGCCTCGTGATGGTCTCGAACCAGAGAAAATACGACAAAAAATCCATCATCTCGTCGGTCGAGGCGGCAGGAGGAGCGGTCACGGCCTTCTATCAGCCCTATGACAGCGAGGTCGCTGCCTGGATCAGCGGATGGGCGCGGAGCAGGGGTCTGTCCATGCAGGCGGACGCTGTCCAGTACATAAAGCAGGCAATCGGCAACGACCTGCAGAAGATCCATAACGAACTTCAGAAGGTAGAAATTTATGTAGAAGACAGGAAGGAAGTGTCTCTCGCCGATGTGAGGCTCGTAGTGGGAGATTTCCGCGAATACACGTCCTTTGATCTCGTTGAGGCCATCGGGCGCAAGAACGGGGAGAAGGCATTTCAGATCCTGGCGAAGATACTCCGTGAAGGAGAGCAGCCGGTAAGCCTGCTCGGCATGGTGGCCTGGAATTTCCGCAGGCTCTTCAAGGCAAAGGGCATGGAGGCCGCGGGTATGGAGTACGGTGAAATAAAAAAGAAAATGGGAATATTCGCGTTCCAGTCAGCCGCATTTCAGGAACAGATGCGCCGGTTCACTCTCGATGAACTCCGCGATGCGTTCAATGTCATGCTGTCAACGGACAGCGCGCTCAAATCGAGCGGCGTGGACAACAAGCTGCTTCTGGATCGGATGATACTTAAGTTGTGCGGCGGGGAACAGAGAGCATAGGCCATGGAGCACAGAACACGGTGTAAAAACCCTGCCCATGCGCCCTGCTCTCTGCGCATCATGCGTTTTTACGCGGCAGTTATTTTGCTGACGCGGGTCGAAAGGCGTGAGATTTTCCGGGAAGCAGTGCCTTTGTGTATGATTCCCCGTGAAGCCGCCGTATCATAAGCTTTCATGGTCTTGGTCAGAGACTCTTTAGCGAGATCGGCGTTCTTCGCTTCGACGGCCTGCTCGACTTTCTTCGCAAGGGTCTTGAGCGCGGATTTTACGGACTTGTTCACGAGGTGCTTTTTCTCTGCTTGTTTTTGCCTCTTGATTACTGACTTATGCGTTGCCACTGCGGACCTCCTTTACGGTTGAAAACAAAGCTCACTTTTATCATAAAGAACAGGTGACTGTCAAGGAAAAAACAAGGGATGAAGCTGTTAAGGGGTTTATATGTCTGAAAAAGTAAGCGTTGCAAAAGCGGCGGGGATCGTGGGATCGGCCACTCTCGTAAGCCGGATTTTGGGATATACCCGGGACATGGTCATGTCTTGGGCCTTTGGCACGGGCCTGGCCGCGGACGCCTTCTACGTCGCCTATCGCATCCCGAACCTCCTTCGCGAGCTTTTGGCTGAGGGGTCCATGTCTGCGGCGTTCATCCCGGTCTTTACCGAAACGCTCACGAAAGAGTCGAAAGAGAGCGCCCTCCATCTTGCCAATGCCGTCTTCGCCCGACTGCTCGTCATTCTCATCGTGATGACCGGACTGGGCATTATCTTCGCACCGTATATAGTTAAAGCTATTGCGCCCGGATGGGTTCATGATCCCAAGAACTTTAATACATTACTCCTTGGTATATCGCTCACAAGGATGATGTTTCCGTACCTCCTGTTTATCGGCCTTGCGGCACTTGCTATGGGAATGCTCAATTCGTTTCGCTATTTTCTCACACCCGCGCTCTCGCCGGTGATGCTGAACGTCGTGACGATCAGCGCCGTGGTGCTGAGTACGCGGTTCCTGTCCCAGCCGATCATGGGAGTGGCGGCCGGCGTGGTACTCGGCGGGACGCTCCAGTTCCTGATCCAGGTGCCGGGTCTTAGAAAGCAGGGAATGACCATGAGGCCCGAATTCAAACCGAGCCACCCGGGCGTGAAACGGATCGGGCTTTTGATCCTGCCGGTTTTCCTGAGTTCTTCGGTGAACCAGCTCAATATTTTTATCGGAACCATCTTCGCTTCGTTCCTCGCTACGGGAAGCATTGCATATCTCTTTTACGGCATGCGGTTCATCCATTTTCCGCTCGGCATTTTCGGCATCGCCGTTGCCACGGCCGTGCTCCCGACCATGTCGGCCCAGGCAGCGCGGCGCGAGATGGCTGAATTCCGCGAGACGCTGTCGCTCGGCCTGAGACTCGTATTTTTCATCATGTTTCCGGCCATGGCAGGCCTGATCACGCTCCGGGTGCCGATCGTGAGCCTGTTGCTCGAACACGGCAAGTTCGACCGCAGCTCGACGATGGGCGTCGCACTGGCGCTCCTGTGCTATGCCGTGGGGCTCTGGGCCTTTGCCGGCGTCCGGGTCGTAGTCCAGGCGTTCTATGCGCTCCAGGACACGCGCACGCCGGTTGTCATCGCCCTCCTCGCGTTCTGTTCAAATATCCTGCTGAGCGCTTTCTTCGTCTTCAAGACGACGCTCGCCCACGGCGGCCTTGCGCTCGCCACGTCGCTTGCGGCGATGCTGAATATCAGCCTGCTGACGGTACAGCTCAGGAAAAAGATCGGCAGGATCGATGCCAGCCGCATCCTCCGGTCGCTCATGAAGATCATCCCGGCTTCCGTCGCCATGGGTGTGATCGGCTGGTGGATCAGCAGCAACCCCGTCTGGGACCACCGGGGAAATACGCTGCACAAGCTGGAGTTGCTCGGCGGCGGCGTGGTCGTGAGCGCGTGCTTTTATATCGTGGCCATGTGGATCATGAAGAGCGAAGAGCTGGAGTTCATCCGGGGGATGATGAAGAAGAAGAGGCGTTCGGCATGAGGAGAAAGGCGAAGAAAACCATCAGGACTCTCCTTGGCTGGGCGGGAGTCTCCGTGTCCGAGCAGGGGATAGCAAGGGTCGTCCTGCCGAAGAAGGATAGGAGGTCGGTTGAGAAGGAACTGGAACTCACGATGGGCAGCGTGCGGACTGCGGAAAAGCTGCCGGTCTCCCGTGGCGCCGTTTTGGCGCAATCAGTACGGCTTCTCCAGAAGTACTTTTCCGGCAAGCGCGTTTTATTTGACGTGCCGCTCGATGTCCGATATTATACGCCTTTCCAGCAGGCGGTCTGGAAGGAAGTCATGGAAATCCCCTACGGAGAGACCCGCACCTATGCCTGGATCGCCAAAAGAATCGGAAAACCTATGGCCGCCCGGGCCGTGGGCCAGGCGGTGGGAGCCAACCCCATCCCCATCATCATTCCCTGACACCGCGTGATTAGCTCGGCAGGTACGCTGGGCGGGTTCTCGGGCGGGCTCGGGATGAAGAAGAAGCTGCTGATGTTAGAAAAGACAATGAAAAAAAGTACCGTAAAGTCGCAAAGGACGCGAAGGAAAAATTAAATCTGGATCAAAAATCTTCGCGCTCTTTGTTTATGCCCGCGTTATGGCAACAGCAGGGTACGTCTTCGCGGCTCGAATGATTTTTTGCTTCACGCATTCAGATTGGGTGAACTATGGTTCTGATACGACTCATCGTAGGCCCGCTCCAGGTAAACTGCTTTATTCTCGCCGATGAAAAGACCAAGGAAGCCGTTGTCATCGACCCCGGAGACGACGCCGGCGAGATCCTCAAGGTTATCCGGGACAAGGGGCTCAAGGTCAAGTACATCGTGAACACCCATGCCCATTTCGACCACGTGGGGGCGAATAGGGCCGTCAAGGAGGCCACGGGCGCCGAACTCCTCCTCCACGAAGGGGACGCGCCGTTGCTCGCCTCCGCGGCGAAGCAATCATCGGCTTTCGGCATGAATCCCGTCTCGTCGCCGCCGGCAGACCGGTACGTGAGCCACGGCGACGTGATCACCGCGGGAGAAATATCGCTCAAGGTACTTCATACTCCCGGCCATTCGCCCGGGGGGATCTGCCTGCTCGGAGACGGCATGGTGTTTACCGGAGACGCGCTTTTTGCCGGATCGATCGGACGGACGGACCTTTTCGGAGGGGACCTCATGACCTTGATCCGCGCAATCAGGGAGAATCTCATGACGCTGCCCGACGACACGAATGTCTTTTCGGGTCACGGACCGGCTTCCACGATAGGCTATGAACGTAAAGAGAACCCTTTCCTGAACAAAGAGTCCGGGTTTGCATGATGCCGTTTAACTTGTGATTTTAGCGGCAGTGTGGTAAAGTAACACCTACATTTCAGCCGAATTTACGCGAATGAACGCAAACAAAAGCCCGCCGTGAACGTGACACGGTGGCTGTTCTTCGCGAGAATGCGCGCCGATTCGCGGCAAAAATATCGTTTAAGGAGAACACATGGTTGCAGGACCGATTCGTGAAGCACTGACGTTCGATGATGTGCTGCTTTTGCCGGCAAAATCCGACGTATTGCCGAAGGATGCCGATGTCCGAACGCAGCTCACCAAAAGGGTCAGTCTCAATATTCCCGTTGTGAGCGCGGCCATGGACACGGTGACCGAGGCAAAGCTCGCCATAGCCCTGGCCCAGGAGGGGGGCCTCGGGTTCATCCACAAGGCGCTTCCCATCAATACGCAGGCCGAGGAAGTGGACAAGGTCAAAAAGTCGGAAAGCGGCATGATCATCGACCCCATCACCATCGCACCGGATGCCAAGATATCCGACGCCCTCGAGCTCATGAAGAAGTACCGTATCTCGGGCGTACCCGTGACCAAGGGCCACAAGCTCGTCGGCATTCTCACCAACCGCGACCTGCGGTTCGAGACCCGTTACAATCTCAAGGTGTCCGAGGTAATGACCAAGGACCATCTGGTTACGGCCCCGCTCGGGACCACGCTCGAGAAGGCGATGAAGATCCTCCAGAAGTACAAGATCGAGAAGCTTTTGATCGTGGACAAGGATTACAGTTTGCGCGGCCTCATCACCATCAAGGACATCGAGAAGAAGATCAAATATCCCAATGCCTGCAAGGACAAGCTCGGTCGCCTGCGCGTGGGGGCGGCGGTGGGGGTGAACGACTACTCCGAGCGCGTGCCTGAACTCCTCAAGGCGGGCGTGGACGTCGTAGTTGTGGACACCGCGCACGGCCATGAGCAGAGCGTGATCGACGCCGTAAAGGCGATCAAAAAGAAATATCCCGATCTCGACCTCGTTGCAGGAAACATCGCGACGGCCGAGGCGACCAAAGACCTTATTCGGGCCGGCGCCGATGCCGTGAAAATCGGCATGGGGCCGGGCTCCATCTGCACCACGCGGATTGTGTCCGGCGCGGGCGTGCCGCAGATCACCGCGGTTATGGACTGCTCGAAAGAGGCGGACAGGGCCGGCATCCCCGTCATCGCCGACGGAGGGATCAAGTTTTCGGGCGATATCACCAAGGTGCTTGCGGCCGGCGCTTCGTGTGTCATGATCGGAAGCCTCTTTGCCGGCACGGAAGAGAGCCCCGGAGAGACGATTCTCTACCAGGGCAGAAGCTACAAGCTCTATCGCGGCATGGGCTCCATCGGCGCCATGGAGCGTGGCAGCAAGGACCGCTACTTTCAGGCGCATGAACAGGAGAGAGCCAAGCTCGTGCCCGAGGGCATCGAAGGACGGGTGCCGTACAAGGGGACCCTTGCGGCAAGCATTCACCAACTCATCGGCGGTTTGAAGGCCGGCATGGGATACACGGGATGCGAAAATCTCAAGGCGCTCAAGACCAGGGCAAAGTTCATCAAGATCACGAGCGCGGGCCTGCGCGAATCGCACGTGCATGACGTGGTGATCACCAAGGAAGCGCCGAACTACAGGATGGATTAGGAGTAGTGGACAGAAGACAGACATTCAGAAGACAGAAAACCTGCCACGAAATCACGAAGACACTAAGTTGAAAGCTTCGGGCCTTGGTGTCTTTGTGGCAAATAGAATAAGAGCATGTCAAAAGTCACAAGCATTGAAAATGCGCGAAGCGCGAAGACAAAGAAAGACCAGGCTGCCCATGACCATGAGGGTTTCATACCGTGCAGTCAGGACATGACGATTTGCGGGGACTGTGAGGGAAACAGAGCGATGAAAAAGTGCCCGCGGCTCAAGGAATGGTTCGCTCAGAAACAGTAATTGCAACGCACACAGCGCATATTAAAAATGCATGGGCGCCGTGAATTTTGCCGGAGCCGTTCATTCGTAATTTTCTCTGCCTTCTTGGTGGTAAATTATTTATGTTGGAACGATTACAGAAAATCATCGCTGCCGCCGGCATTGCGTCACGCCGTGCGGCAGAACAGTTTATAGTCGAGGGAAGGGTGCGCGTGAACGGCGCGGTGGTGTCCGAACTGGGCGCCAAGGCTGATCCCGATAAAGACCACATCAAAGTCGACGGGAAGCTCATTAACCCGAAACAGCCCAAAACCTATGTGGCATTGAATAAACCGGCAGGATACGTCACGACCATGTCCGACCCCGAGGGGCGGCCCATGGTAAAGGACCTCCTGAAAGGGATCAAGGTCCGCGTCTATCCCGTCGGCCGCCTCGATTACGACACGGAAGGGTTGCTGCTCCTTACGAACGACGGGGACTTTGCCCATCTTATCATGCACCCCGCTCACGAGCTGCCGAAAACATATCTGGTGAAGATCAAGGGCATGCTCGACGAAAAGGCGATAGCCGAGCTGGAGAAGGGTGTTTACCTTGACGACGGCAAGACCGCGCCTGCGAGGGTCAAAAAAGTCCGCAAAGAGGAGTCAAACTCCTGGGTCGAGATCGTCATTCATGAAGGCAGAAAACGCCAGGTCAGGCGTATGATCGACAGGGTCGGCCATTCGGTGATCAAGCTCAAACGGATCAAGATCGGCGCCTTGTCGCTCGGCGATCTTCCCGTCGGCAAATACCGTTATCTTGCTCCGGAAGAGATCAGGGAACTCAGAGAAGCGGCCAGGAATCCGGATGGTGGTGGAGGGCAGAAGCGGGAAGTCAAAGGCCGCGGGCAGGGCTTGGGAGCGCAAGGCAAAGCGCCGGGACGCACGACGGGCAACAGGAGCCGTGGAGCGGGAACGTACATAGCGAGGCGGACGGGTGAGAGGGCGTAAACCGGTGGATAATCTTCGTGCCCATGTAATTGTCCATGGTTTTGTCCAGGGCGTTTTTTTCCGCGCCAGCACGAAGGACGAAGCCGTGCGGCTCGGCGTCAGCGGCTGGGTCAGGAACCGTCCCGAGGGCACGGTGGAAGCCATGTTCGAAGGCGAGAAGAGAAAGGTCGAAGAGATCGTCGGCTGGTGTCACAAGGGGCCATTCGGCGCACGGGTGACGAAAGTGGATATCGAATGGGAACCGTACAAAGGAGAGTCCGGTCACTTTGAAATCCGTTACGGCAGGTAGATACGTTCTTTTCGGCGCGGCAGCGTGCATCGTCTTCTCTTTCGCCTGTACAAGGGAAAAGCCCGAACCACCGAAAGCGCCGCCGATCAGGTTCATCAAGCCGAAACCCCAGCTTCTTACGCAGGAGCAACGCGCGGAACTCGGTTTTCCTCCCGAGTTGATTGCACGGGTTGAAGAGGCGGCCGGGACGGAAGCGGAGCCTTTTTTTGAAACCGTGATGTTTCCAGCTGAAAATCTCAAGGGCAGGACGGGGATCGAAAGAAACAAACTGGTCGGCTTCAGCGTGCATACGAAACAGGCTGAAGAGATCATCGCGTCCCTTTCCCCGGTCCTGCGGCAGCAGGGTTTCCTCATTTTCAGAAGCAAGCAGAATTATGGAAGCGTGCCTGATGTGGTTACGGTCGTCCGGGGAAAGAACTCCTACGACATCCTGAAAATTCAAAAGACTGAAGCGCCGGATTTCGGTTTCAATACGAAGGCGATTATCGTCTGGCTCAAAGCCCGTCAAAGTGAAGCCCCGTTCGTGATCACCGGCGCCGACGCAGACCGCGTTGAAGCGCGGTTTATCAGACGGCCGAGGAATTGGACGGCTTTTGCAAATAAGATTTACGCCTTCGCCCCGGACGTAGTAGACCAGGGAACGGGAACCATAGAAAGACTCATCGAACTGATGAAAAAGTCGAACGGGTTCTACCTGTGGTGGGATTGAAAACATCAGGAAGATCGCATGAAAAGCCGCCCCATTTGCTCCCCCTGCATGCTCCTGTCCGTCAGTACTTACCCTTCCCGGTATCCTGTCCGTGTTCCTCCTTCCGTGTATAAGGCGGCCTGTGAACCCGTTTCTTTCACGACGGAAGACGGGTGAGGGAGTTTTTGACCGGTATCTCTCTCCTTGACTTTTCGGCGCGATGAATGATATTATCGCGAGGTTTTCAAATATATCTTTGCAGTGGAGAACACAGAGGGCGCAGAGAAAAGCCTGGATATTCTGGACATGGATTATCAGGGATGACCGAAAGCAGTGCTTCCAAGAGACGCAGATGAAAGCGTATATTTTTGCAAGCCTCTGAGCCGTGGTTTTAAATCCGGTTTTTTCCGCCTTTATCCGTGTCCACTCAATCTTTTTTATCTTGCAACGTTTCCTCCGGGACATCTGTGATCTCTGTGGAAAAGTTTTCAGCAAAAAGGGGACATAATCGTTGGAACCCAGAAAGACGCATTCGTGCGGGGATCTGACAAAAAAGGACGTCGGCGCGACCGTGACCCTCATGGGATGGGTGCACACGAGAAGGGACCACGGCGGCCTGATCTTCGTTGACCTTCGAGACCGGGGCGGGTTAACACAGGTCGTCTTTAATCCCGAGACCTCCGCCGATGCGCACCGGGAAGCACACGATATCAGGTCTGAATATGTCCTGGCTGTTACGGGAAAAGTCTCTCCACGGCCGGCCAATACGGCAAATCCCAGGCTGCCGACGGGCGAAATTGAAGTACTCGCGACGCGTCTCTCCATCCTGAACGCGGCAAAGACCCCTCCTTTCATAATCGAGGACGAGACCGACGTGGCCGAGAATCTGAGACTCAAGTACCGCTACCTCGACCTTCGCCGCCCGGCCCTCCAGCAAACGCTCATGACCCGGCACAGGATCACGCAGACGGTACGGCGTTTCCTCGACGACCATGGTTTCGTCGACGTGGAAACTCCTTTTCTGACCAAGAGCACGCCCGAAGGAGCGCGCGATTATCTCGTGCCGAGCAGATTGAACCCGGGCATGTTCTACGCTCTTCCCCAGTCACCGCAGCTTTTCAAGCAGCTTCTGATGATAGCCGGGTTCGAGCGCTACTATCAGATTGTGAAGTGCTTCCGCGACGAGGACCTGCGCGCCGACCGTCAGCCCGAGTTTACGCAGATAGATCTCGAGATGTCCTTTGTTGACCGGGAAGGCATCATCACGCTCATGGAGCAGCTCATTGCCGCCGTATTCAAGCAGGTCAAGGGCGTCGATCTGACGCTCCCCTTCCCGAGACTTTCATTCCGGGAAGCCATGGATCGATACGGCTCGGACAAGCCCGACACGCGCTTCGGGCTCGAACTTAAAGATGTGTCGGACATCGCGAAGGCGTCCGATTTCAAGGTTTTCCTTCAGGCGCTCGAACTGGGCGGCACGGTGAAAGGGTTTGCCGCGCCGAAGCTTGCCGGGCTCTCGCGAAAAGAGGTGGACGATCTTACGAACGAGGCAAAAATCTTCGGTGCAAAGGGCCTCGCCTGGATCAAAGTGACCGGCTCGGGCTTCGAGTCGCCGATCGCAAAATTTTTTAAAGAGGGGCAGATCAAGGCCATCGCCGAACGGCTGGGGGCCGGGACCGGGGACCTGATGATGTTCATCGCTGACAGCCCCAAGATCGTGGCGGATACGCTCGGATACCTGCGCCTGCTCATGGGCAAGCGGCTGAAACTTATCGACGAGAGTATGTTCAACTTTCTCTGGGTCACGGACTTCCCGCTTGTCGAATGGAACGCCGACGAAAAGCGCTACGACGCCATGCACCATCCCTTCACCGCGCCCCTGGACGAAGACATCCCCTTCATGGAGTCTGAACCTCTCAAGGTCAGGGCGAAGGCGTATGACATCGTACTGAACGGAGCGGAGATCGGCGGCGGCAGCATTCGTATCCACCGCTCGGACATACAGGAAAAGATGTTCAGGCTCCTTAACATCCCTGAAGATGAGGCGAAGAAAAAATTCGGGTTTTTGCTCGAGGCGCTCGAATACGGAGCGCCCCCCCATGGAGGCATCGCCTTCGGCCTCGATCGCCTCACCGCGATCCTCACCGGCAAACAATCCATCCGCGATGTGATCGCCTTCCCGAAGACGCAAAAGGCCTTTGACCCGATGACCGAGGCCCCGTCGCGGGTGAGCGCGGCCCAGCTCAGGGAGCTTTCGATCAAACTGGACATTGTGGAATAAGAGCCGCAGAGGGTAGAGAGAGTATCGAGCAAAGGTGAAAAACCTCAGCTTTCGTTGCTTTCAACCCTATTCTCTCTGCTTTATGCGCGATGCTCCCTGTAAGGTGGAGAATATGAAGTGCAAAGTGTGCGGGAAGGAAGTTTCGCTCCAGATCGGCTGACGCATGGTAACACTGCGCTGCACGGCGTGCGGCAAGGTCTTTCAAATCAAAGACTATATGGAAGAAATGGACGACGAGACGTGGGAAAAGATTTCCCGCCGCCCTGCGAACAGAGTGTGAGGCAAAAATCCCGAATTCCAAATCCTGACCCGGACAAGCCGGAACCAAAATTTGCCACGAAGACACAAAGACACAAAGACACAAAGAAAATCAAAATCGATTAGCCGCGAAGAGGCACACCCTGCATTCGCGTTACCACTCATAAGCGCTGGGTGCAGGCAAAAGGCACAAAAAATCTGTTCTTTTTTTGCGTCTCTTGCGCCTTTTTGCGGCAAAAATTCTTTTCATTCTGGCAAGAATTTCATTCGTAACGGAGTAAGCGCCTAAATTCCAAATCTTGAATACTGTCCAAAATTCAAAATATGCTCATTTTAAGATGATCCTCACATCGAGCGCGGCAGCGCCCCTGGCGTACACCCGTACAGGGTTCATATCGATCTCGCCGATCATTGGAAAACCAGTCATAAGCTTTGAGACGGCGTTCACGATGCCGATCGTCGCCTCCTGATCGAGCGGCGGGCTGCCCCGAAACCCTTTCAAAAACATTCCCGCCGTTGTTTCGGAAATCATGTCGAGGATCTCCTCCCGCAACATGGGCAGGACGCCGAAAGCAGCGTCTTTGAGAGCCTCCACCCACACCCCGCCGAGGCCGAAGGCAACGGACGGACCGAACTGCTCGTCCCTCAGCCCCCCGATCAAGAGCTCCAGGCCGGAAGGCATCATCTTTTCAAGCAAAAAATAATGAATACGAGCTCCCGGAACGCGCCGGGCAACGGCCGCTTTCATGTCTTCAACTGCCTTCGCGAGGGCCGAGCTGTTCGTGATGTCCAAAGCCACGGCCCCCGCGTCGGTCTTGTGCAGGACTTCAAGGGACTCGGCCTTGAGCACGACAGGAAAACCGAGCTTCTCCGCCGCCGAGAGGACCGCCTTGGAGTCCCGGGGCTCGACGACCACGGACCTCGGCACGATGATCCCTACGGCGCGGGCAATCTCCTTTGCCTCATGCTCGAAGAGGGTTTTGCGGTTTTCCTTGAGCGCTGTGTCTATGATGTCGGATGGTGTTTTCATTTGCCCAGATCGGATGCGGTAACGGTTATTGTGTCCGCCACGGTAACGAGGCCCGTTTCGTCGTTCGGTTACGTGGCTCGTGTTTTTTACGTTACCGACCCACGCTCAACGATACGGGCTTCGTTACCGATTGACGCTTACCGGAGCATTTCTGCACGTCGCCTTCCGGAGCGCTGCGAGCGCCCGCACCGCGCGTTCCGGAGACGGATAGACCGGGATGCCGAGTTTGAGCAAGATGCTCATGGCCTCCCTGGTGTAACCCAGACCCTGGAGCATGCAGCACGTGACCGGTTTTTCCACTTCATGGCATGCCCGTGCCACCAGTTCGGTCACTTCTTCGGTCAACGTCGTCGTGCCCATGAGCATGATCACCACGGCCGCGTCGTAATGGGGAAGGGCCTCCTTGAGCGCCGTGTAATAGTCCTCGTTTCGCCCGCTTCCCGTGATGTCGATGGGATTGCTCATTACGAAAAAAGGGGGGAACGCCTGCCTCAGCCTGTCGACGACTTCATCCGGCGTACGGGGCATGGCGAACCCCTCGCGCTCCGCCTCATCGGAGGCCGCCACGGCCATGCCGCCCCCGTTCGTCACAATCAGGAACCGGTTCCCCATGCAGGGGTAGTCCATGATCGCCATTGCCTTTGCCACGTCGATCAAATGGTCGAACCCGTAGGCCTCGACGGCACCGGCCTGCCGGAATGCAGCCTGGTAGAGCCCGTACCTTCCGGCGAGTGTCGCAGTGTGCGATCTCACAGCGGCCGCGCCGAGGTCATGCTTTCCCGCCTTCCAGACGACGAGCGGTTTTTTTGCAGTGAACCGTTTCGCCGCATCGAGGAACTTCCTTCCGTCGCCCACGGACTCCATGTACATGGCGACGGCGCCGGTCTGGGGATCGTCGGCAAAAAAGTCAAGCGCGTCGGCGTCATCCACGTCGAGGCGGTTCCCGTAGTTGATCACCTTGGCAATGCCGATTCCGTCGCGCGTGAGCGCTTCCGTGAGGATGACCGCGATCGCTCCGCTCTGGGATATGATCGAAAGCTTTCCCGGCACCGGCCGGGACACGCGCTCCCGGGAGACAAAGAAGGTGTCAAGACCGTTCTCCGTGTTGTAGATGCCGAGGGCATTCGGGCCGATCACCCGGATCCCCGACTGCCTCGCCTCGATTCTGAGCCGTTGCTGCAAGGCTTTTCCTTCCTCGCCCGCCTCGGCAAAGCCCGAGGTGATGAGGATCACGCGCCGGACCCCTTTCGCCGTGGCCTGGTGAAAGGCGTTTTCCACCGCCGTGACGGGAACGGCCACGATTGCGAGGTCTACCTTCTCCGGGACGTCCTCAACCGACGCGTAACAGCGGTGTCCGAGCAAAGTTGCATGCTTCGGGTTTACCGGGAAGACAGCGCCGTCAAAATGAGAAAGGTTCTCGAGTATGGCCCTGCCGGGTTTCGTGGGTTTGTCCGTTGCTCCGATGAGGGCAACTGTTTTGGGGTAGAAGAAATCGTGAAGGTCGTGACGCATGATAATAAAAAATAGCATCAATTCAGCCCGTTGTAAAGCGCATT
>JAWOJY010000090.1:0-18196 GCA_033854515.1 Nitrospirota bacterium | reverse complement strand
GAGACCGGATATCGATCGGCCCATTGGCTGAGCACGTCCTTCTTCCGGGCATGGACGAGCAGGTCTTCGTCCCCGGCCTCCCGGTAAACCACGGCGTCACGGAGCCACTCGACTCCCATGTCGAGCAGGCGCTCCAGACGCTCTTTGTCCTTGGCGTATTCCTCGGCCTGGCCGAGAACCTCGGGGATGCTCCCCCCGCCGATCCGTTCCCAGAGCGCGAGCAGTTCCTCTCTCGCTTCCCGTTCTTTATCCGCATCCATCTCGAGCGCGCGGCCCAAACTTCCGCGGGCGAGCGCGGCGATGAATCGCGCGTCCTCCTCCGGCAGTCCGCGTTTTCCGATGAGCACCTGCGCAAGCGTACGCCGGGAAAGGGGATAAAATTTTATCTCCTGGCACCGTGAGCGGATTGTCTGGAGCAGGCCCTGCGGTCGGGAACTGATCAGGATGATCAGGGTGTCCCCCGGGGGTTCTTCGAGGGTCTTCAGGAATGCGTTCGCCGAGGCCGTATTCATTTCTTCGGCCCCGTCGATGATCTGAACTTTCTTTGCTCCTTCGAAGGGCTTCAGCGCGATGTCCGACTGCGCCTGCCGGACCTGGTCGATCTTGATCTCCTCGCCGTCCGCAGCAATGACGTGCACGTCCGGGTGTTCCCCGGCCGAGACCTTGCGGCACGAAGGGCACTGCCCGCACCCGCCGTCCGGCCCCGCATTCCGGCAGTTGGCCGCTGCGGCGAGCGCCAAGGCCGTCATCTTCTTGCCGATCCCCTGCTCGCCCGAAAAAAGGTACGCGTGCGCCAGGGTGTTGTTCGCGAGCGCCCTTGTGATTATCTTAAGGGGCCGGTCGTGGCCCACGATACTTGCAAATGACACGTGATGCTGCACTCCTCAATGAATATCTGTAGGCGCATAGGGCATTGACACTATGCACGATGCTGTAAAATCTCTTCTACGATTTTCCGTATATTCTTCTGCACCTCTTCAAGCGGCTGTGAGGCGTCCACTACCCGCACCCGCGCCGGCTGCTGCCTCGCCAGCGTGAGGTATCCTTTACGCACGCGTTCGTGGAACGCGATCTCTTCGTTCTCGAATCGCGCCTCGTTTTCGAGCCCGCGACTGTGGTTTCTACCGCGGGCACGGGCAAGCCCCGCAGACGCTTCTATGTCGAGAAGCAGGGTCAGATCGGGCTGTATACCGGAGGTCACGATCCGGTCGAGCGCGGAAATCATTGCGAGGTCGAGCCCCCTGCCGTATCCTTGATAGGCTATCGTGGCGTCGGCGAACCGGTCGCAGAGAACAACCGTGCCGGCCTTGAGCGAGGGCGCGATGACTTCCCTGATATGCTGGGCCCTGCTCGCCGCATAGAGGAGCAGTTCCGCCTTCGGGTCAAGGGCCCTGTTCTTCGGGTCGAGAAGGATCGCCCGAACCTGGTCGCCGATCGGCGTTCCGCCGGGCTCGCGGGTGACCGCTACCTGCCTGCCTTGGGCCGTAAGGTAGTCCGCGAGCAGGGCGACCTGCGAGGACTTTCCCGATCCTTCGATGCCCTCAAACGTGATGAACAGGCCCTTCATGCGAGTTCCGCGGCAGCATCGCCTTCAGCACGGAGGGTGGGGTTTGAGCTGAACAAAATGACCTGCGTCCTCGAGCCCAGGGCGCGAAGGATCTGGCATGCGGCCCTCTGTCTCGTCTGGTCGAAGCCCGCAAAGGGGTCATCGAGAAGAAAAGGGAACCTGATCTTGCCGGCGACAGCCTCGACGAGCCCGGCCCGGAGACAGAAGTACAACTGCCCGCGCGTGCCGTGGCTTAAACCGGAATAGCTCACTCTCGTGTCGGCCTTGTCGTACACTGCGGGCTCGTCGTCGATGCCCACGTCCACTCTCACGTACCTGCCCGATGTCAGCGCACTGAAATTTCTCTGCGCCGCCGCCTGCACCGCGGGAACGATGGTCTCTATCTCTATGCCTCCCGCACGGGCCGCAATGCTCAGTTCCGGGCCAAAGGTCCGGGGTTCCGCCGCCGCTGCGGGCGTCGCCAAATCGGGAGGCGCGCTCTTTCCCCCAATGCCGAAAACCGGCGCCGGACTGTCCGATTCGGATTCGATGCGCTCGATCTCCTGCCTGATGCTGTAGGTATCGACGGCGTACTGAGCGACGGCGCCTGCCTCCCGTTCGAGCTCTATTATCTCCTGCTGCAGTTTATGGTATTCGGCGCCAAGGTCCTCGACGCTCACTCCGCCGAGCAGCCGCTGCCGCTGCTCCACAATATCGCCGCGGAGAGACTGAAAATAGCGGTAATTCTCCGTCTTGTCTTTCAGCTCGGCAGCGGTCGCCGACCCGGTGGCCTTCATGCATGCGATGATGGCTTTGCCGCCGTCTTCAAAGCTTTTTTCCATCTCCGCTATCTCGGCAACGAGGTTCTCCACTTCTTTCTGGAGGACCTTCTTCTGCGCGTTCTTCCGCGAGCCTTTGTACCAGCCTGCGGCAATAAGCGCGACCGCCGCAAGAACGCCTGCGGGGAAATAATCGGCCTGCTCCTGCTTGAGTATAAACACTCCTGCGACGAACGAGACCATGCCGAGGAGCGCGCCGAGAATAAAAAGTTTTTCCGTCAGGAGCGACGTGCTCGGGATGTCCGCGATCTGCATGTTCAGGCCTTCGATGTCCCGCTGCAACTCGTCCACCTTGGCCATCTTCTGGTTTTGCCGCTGTTCATGGTCCTCCAGCCGCTCGATGACGTCGGCCGGCAGCCCCTCGCACCCCTTGAGCGCCGCAAGGTTGGCTTCAATGTCCGCGTATCGCGCGTCGATATCCTCCAGGTCCGCGAGCTTCTTCGCCAGTTCGCCGAGCCTGATCTTCGCCGATTCGAGCTTATATTCGACATTCGCCGCATCATCGGCCCTTCGCAGCGCTTCTCTGAGTTCCGCGAGCTTGGCTTCGTTGGCCGCCGCCCGGCCGCCTGACGGCGCATGTTTACTCGAAAGCGGCCGCGGCACGGCCGGCGCGCTGTCCGCGCACCGGTTCGCATAGTGCTCCCGATGGAGGATGAAGACCTTTGCGTAATCGTCTTCGGACATGCCAGCCGCGAGCCCCGCCATGAAACCCGCGGCGCTGTCCCAGTCCTTATGCATGAGGACGAACTCCTTCGTGGCCGCGTTGTATTTGGAAAGGTTCACCGCGCGCTTCGCGAAGTCCTGGATCACCCGGTAATAGGCCCCGTCGTTGGCGCAAACCACAAGCGCTCCCCGCGAGCTGTCGCGGGCGCTCCTCGACACGAGCGGATCCGTGAGTCCCGGCTGGCCGTTGGGAAAAAGGAGACGAAGCACGGTATCGACCGAGGTGGTCTTTCCCGCTTCATTGCCGGCCGCTATGAAATTGAAGCCGTTCTGGAACCTGAGCCGCGTAAGGTTCCGGAATCCCCGCACCCCCTGCATCACGAGTTCCAGCAGGAACATAAAAACCGCTCCTTTCCTTTTTTATTTTGTTACTATAACGCAAGTAGAACAAAGTTGCAACTGAGAAAAAACCGCCCCAGGGTTCACGGGCCGCTGTGTGCCGGGGAGTTTGCAGAAAAAGCTGTTGAAAAACGTTCCGACTACGTCCCTTCGCCGTGCTTGGAGCGGGCTCTGTAGAGGATCGATTCGAAAGCACCTAAAGCCGCTCGAGCGCCTTCCGCAGCGCTTCGGCCTTGTGCAGCGTCTCAACGTATTCACGTTCGGGATCGGAGTCGGCCACGATCCCGGCGCCGACCTGTGCGTAGGCTGTGCCGTCTTTTATCACGAAGGTCCTGATGATGATATTGAGGTCCATATCGCCTGCATTGGAAATATATCCGAGGGACCCGGTATAAGGGCCGCGCGCCACGGGCTCCAGTTCGTCGATGATCTCCATGCACCGCACCTTCGGAACGCCCGTGATGGTGCCGCCGGGAAAAACAGCGCGCACGAGATCGAAGCAGTCCTTGCCCGCGGAGAGCGTCCCGCGCACGTTCGAGACGATGTGGATCACGTGGGAGTAGTCCTCCACTGCCATCAGCTCATCCACGCGCACAGTACCGTAGTCGCACACGCGGCCGAGGTCGTTTCGTTCGAGATCGAGGAGCATGATATGCTCGGCGCGCTCTTTTTCGTTCGTGAGCAGTTCGGCGGAAAGGCCCTTTGTTTCGTCCGCATCCGCCCCCCGTCTGCGCGTGCCTGCGATCGGCCGTGTATCGGCCGCGCCTTCGCGGAGCCGGATGAGCCGTTCCGGTGAAGAGCTGACGAGTTGCAGATCTCCGAAGTCGAGATACGCGGCAAACGGAGACGGATTGATCTCACGCAGCGCCTTGTATAAGCGAAAGGGATCGACGGAGCCGATCTTCGCGGAGAGCCGCTGGGACAGGTTCGCCTGGTAGATATCGCCGGCCGCAATATACTCCTTGCACCTTTTGACGATGGTCTCGAACTCGGCCTGCGCCATAGAGGTCGCAAGACTGAAACGGCGTGTGAAGCGTTTTGCAGTTGAGACGGCATTCACCGTATCGTCTGCGTTGAGCTTCGAGCCGACGGCCGAGAGCCTGTCTGCCGCATCGTCGTACAAGCATTCCCATTCCTGGGGCCCGGGATTGCGGAAACCCATTTCCTGCTCCCGGGCTCCGGGATTTACGATGACCCACGCCTTGTTCAGGATATGGTCGAAAGCCACGACGAGGTCGACGAATATGAAGCAGGCCTCGGGGATGTCGAGGTCGATCTTCGCGTTTCGAGGAATCTTCTCGAATTGGTGCGCGAAGTCGTAAGAGAAAAAACCAGCCACGCCTCCCGTGAAGGGGGGAAGGCCGGGAACACGCTCGGTCCGGTAATTGGCCATGAGTTCCCGCAGTTTCCGGAGAGGCTTCCTTTTCATGGTGGCGCGCCGGCCGTACTTGCCTGCCGGCGTCGCAGGAAGCTGAAGTTCCACGTTATCGCCCCTCGACTTGAAAATCAGGTAGGGGTCGGCGGTTACGAAAGAGTACCTGCCGGTCTTCTCGCTTTTCCGGGCGCTCTCGAGCAGCACCGCATAACCGGCCGTGCGGAGAGTCTCGAACGCAGACACAGGAGAGATCGCAGAAGTGTCCAGCTCGGCATAAAGCGGTGTGATTTCGCTCTTCCGTATCCGATGAAGAAATTCTTCTTTCGAAGGTAGTATGCTCATGGAAAATGCTTTCAAATATTAAAGGTATTTCTCCGGAGCGTCAAGCCAAATGTCGGTCCAGATATCTCTGCATCGCCGGAAGAAATGTGGTATAGTATGGACAAGAATCGATTGGCTCTTTGAAATGTAACCTACAAGACGAGATAAGAGGCGTTGCCGAACCAGCACCAACAAAAGGTGTACATGTTTTAAACCCGTCAAAAGGGGAAAAAAGGCGCCGTATTTCTGTGTGATGCCGAAGCCGGCAAGTTGACTGCAAGTCGAGTGGTCAGTCTACCGGTTTTTTAGGGATTGGCAGGAGCGGAAAAGCCGAGAGCCCCGAAGTCTCGGAGAGGGCGTGAAAGATCAGACAATGCTTTACAGGGTCCGCTCGGCGGAGCCGCAAAAGCACAGTTCTATTTCACGTGCATTCCTCCAAGGCAATGAGCGGGAGTTTAAAAACCGGGTTCGGGGAGCAACGCCTTTTTTATTTTCTGCATTCTTGCCCCATCTCCGGGCCCCCGGTTAGATAAGCTGCGTGGCCGCTTTCCCGGCCTTTCAGGTCCTCAAACCCGCAGTGCGAACCATGAACAAATCAAGAGTGGTATAATATCTATAGAAAGTATTTTGATCTTTGAAATCACTTTTTACGATGAGGCGTTGCCGAGCCAACACCAATAGGTGTATGTATTTTAAACGCCGTAAAGAGGGATAATAAGCACCGGCCTTTATGTGATGCCGAAACCGGCAAGCGGGCTGCAAGTCGTGTGGTCAGGCTGCCGGCTTACAGGGTCCATAGAGACCGGAAGAGCGGAAAGTCCCGAAGCTTTAGGGTATGCGTGAAGCATGAGACACCGCTTTACAAGGTCCGCTTTAGCGGAGCTGCAGAAGAAAGTGCCTCGGTTCACGTACATACTTCAAGGTTAGGACGGAAGTTTAAAAAAGAAGACTCAGGGGCAACGCCTTTTTATACGTCTTTTTTATGAACAAAACTCACAGGGTTGAGTTGACAGCGGCGGGAAAAGTGGTAAGATAATTTTATCGGAAAAGTTTAAAAGGCGTTGCCGGACCGACACTTAAGGGTGCGCGTATTTTAAACTTCCGTTGAGGGCTTTCTGCTCCGATCAAACGTAATCAGAAATCAGGAGGCAGCCTGAACGGGCTGTTGAACCTCCGGTTCTCTGGATCACGGAAGACCGGTAAGCCGGAAGCCCCTCGGGCCGAAGGAAAATGCGATGAAGAAAAGCGAACCGCGTCACGATTCGTGAAAGCGAATCAGGCAGCGTGATCGCAAACCTTGTCGCACGTATCCTTCGGTTCAACGGCATGACAAAAATACGCAGGTCTAAAAGCAACGCCTTTTATTTATTATTTGTTCCAAATAAGTGAGGCCGGATGAATTTGATGTCCGGCCTTTTCTGTTCGACGTATTTTGAGATGTATCGCTGTATCCCTCGTCCCCGCTACTTTTGCCGCAAAGTTCTTATCCGCGCGATCTCTTCTTGATAGCCGTAGATATGCGCACCGGCGCTGTAAGCGTACAGAGGGCCGTTCTTCAGTCCCGTTTCGGAAACCACATATCTTTTAAGAAGTTCCAGCCCTCCGAGATTCGTCGGAAATCCCGCCCACAGGTCCCAGGACCTGAAATAGCAACTGAGAGACAGCACGAGTTCATCATTATCCGGAACAGCCTTGAAATCGAGAAGCCTGAGACACGGCGGGTCAAGCTTGCCGTCATTGCCGATGCAAACGTCATGATCGTCGGGCGATCCTATCTCGACGACGGCCTGGTTCGTGAGCGGGGTATGCTTGAGCATTTCGATCACACGGTCGAGCTGCGTCCCACCTTTGGGCATGGGATGCTGTATCCTGCTGGCATACTTGTACGTTTCATTTTCGGCCAGGCAGGGGTCCATGAGATAATTGGCAAAATAGTCCTCGATATATTCCATAGTGGTCGGTGGAGGAATGCCCAGGGCAGGAGGAATAATCGGCACCATGTCCTCATCGGGATGCTCGATATACACGGCCATGCCTGGATACTGCAGCCGGTACTGTTCTTTTTCAAAAGAACCCTTCTGTATTTTTTGAGTATAGGAGCGGTCGAAGATATTGTAGATCAACTGGAACCATGCATCGGATATGCTTTTTGCATGCAAACAAAAGGGAAGCATTAAGTGTCTCCTGTCCAAACAATAAATGCGATCAGAATGTGAAAGGAATAGGATATGGACTTTACACTGAACAAGGGTATCACCGATGGCACGGCGTGTCAAACGGTTTCGGTGCCGTGGAATCACAGTGACGTCACCGCATCCATTCGGCCGGAACTATCGTAACTACCTCAATTTCACTTTCATATTTTGCCATTTTGCATGCATACTCTGAAAATACCCCGCCAAAAAGAGGAATTTCACTTGCAATTTGCCTATTCCGATGATAATAATATATGCATATTAAGTATTAGATGCAAGAGCCGTATTTTATGTACTTTTGAACAAGCATGCGTTCGACGCTTGTAAAATACACCGACGGGTTAAAGGAGAAACTGGCATGATCAACGGGATAAAGAAACTGGGGAAGTTCGGGATTGCGTTTATCACTCTTATGACTTTTACCGGCGGGTGTGCCAAAGTTTCCGGCACTCTGCCCGTTGACGCGTCGCTGCCCGGCGAAGCACTCGAAGCGGTCAGCAACGCCGTGCTCGAGGTGGTTGTGCCCAAGCCTGAAAAGGATTCCCTCAGGTACGAAAAGCCGCTGCCGATGGATCTTGTTCCCTATTCCATTCGTACGGACAAATATTATTCCATAGGCACGGCCTTCGCGATAAGCCCGACGCGTTTTGTCTCGGCCGCGCATGTCATGCTTATAGGCTCGGGGAGTCAGTTCAAAGAAGCGTATCTTCGTGACAGAAAGGGGGCGATCTACGGCATCGATAAGATCATCAAGTACTCGCGGAACCGTGATTTCGTCGTCTTCACGCTCAAAAACTGGACGGCAGCACGCTATCTTCCGGTCAACGAGACGCCGCAGTTGAACCAGAAGGTCTTCGCCGTGGGTAATGCCCTGGCCCAAGGGATCGTGATCAGGGACGGACTCTACACGTCGAACACGCCC
This sequence comes from Nitrospirota bacterium, assembly GCA_033854515.1. GTDB lineage: Bacteria > Nitrospirota > UBA9217 > UBA9217 > UBA9217 > JAWOJY01. The sequence goes on along the minus strand of JAWOJY010000090.1, from coordinate 9,936 downwards.
GAAGAAGAAGCGGGGGAATGGCAGTGGGTACGGTTCTCTGCGGCGGCTTCACCCGGAAACAGCGGCGGGCCGCTTCTTGACAAGGACGGCAAAGTGATCGGGATCGTCTTGCGGAAGTCGGAAAACGAAAACCTGAACTATGCGCTCCCCATCGCGGAGGTCATGAGGGCGCCGGAAAACCTTGCAGTCATTCACATGAAGATGAAGTATGTTCTCGACAACATGGACATGACGGAAGTGGAGACTTTTCACAAGGAGATCCCCTTGCCGAAAACGTACGGTCAATTGGACACGGAAGCGACCCGTTCCATAGCACGGTTCTCGGAGACGCTGCTGAAGAAACTCCTCGCCGAAAACCGCCAGAATATCTTTCCCAACGGCAAGGGATCGACAGCCCTTCTCAACGTTGACTACAACGCCGTATTCCCCAATATGATCATGAAAGACGAGGACGGCAACTGGGACGCTTTCTCCGCCAAGGACCCGAAGGGCGCCGACCTGGGCAACAACGGCTACCTCTCGTACGGCCAGATCGGGAGCACGTACTACTTTTTCATTCACAAACCCGACGACGTCCCGATGAAAAAGTTCACGAGCGATTCGAAACTCTTTATGGACCTTATTCTCAAAGGCGTGTACATATATCGGGAGATCGGCTCCGAGAAGGTCAAGATCGTCTCAATGGGAAAGGCGCATGAGGAATACCCATTCACGGACTCCTACGGCAGAATATGGACGGTGCGTACCTGGCGTCAGGAGTATAATGACCGGATGTTTGTTGTTTTTTCACTGCCTGTCCCCGGGGGATGCATTGCCATGGTCCGGGTCGACCAGACGGGAGATGTGACGAGCGCGCATATCCCCGATCTGAAGGTATTGACAGATTTCATATACTTGTCATACTACGGCACTTTCAAGGAGTGGCGGGAATTTCTCGCGCTCAAGGACAAACTCCCGTCGATCTTCTCCACCCTCGACATTCAGATCGAGAACGGCAAACGGTTTCGGTTCGCTTCACGGCGGTTTTCGGCGTCCTACGGGCCCGAGCTCATGAGCGTTACCGACAACAGCGATCTCACTCTGCGGTTCAGCTATTTCCGTGACCGGAGAAAGACGGTATGGGACGTCGACGGCATCGTCATCGGCGACGACAAGCACAACAAAATCTGCTACACCGTGTTCCGGTTCGCAAAACCGCCGAAGGAACTTCCCGACAAGTTTCAGAGCGGCTGGGAAGATGTCGCTGAGCAAAAGTTCCCTTACAACCGCTCCGCCTATTACAAAGATGAATATACCATCATATCGGCCGTATACGGCGGGACTGCTCCCCGGAAGGACAACGTCCCGCGCACGCTGCTCTATACGGTGGGATATTCGACGCGGGGGAAGATGGAGCAGGCGCAGATGGACGCCAAGCTCGACGGCTTTTTGCAGAATTTGAAGGTCTACGAAATCGACGGCGAACACGTGAAGACCAGTCGTGCGGAAAGCGGAAAATGATGAACGGGCCGGTCAGGATATGAAACAGGAAGGCCGGAGTGGACCCCTCTCTCCGGCCTCTTTGTTTTTCCCGGGGAAAGGAAATTTTGCGGTCCTTACGCGTGGCGCACACGCATGATGCCGACGGGAGCCGCCTCGGTCCTCGTGAACATCTGCCCGGACTCTACCGGATCTTGTCCGTCTCTCAGCAGGTGAGATGGAGGGCGGCGATCACATTCCGGTTCTTCCCGCTGAGGTCGTTGTAAAGCTCAACGGCCCTCGAGGTCTGCTCGATCCTGACCTCGATCCCACTGGACAGAAGAAAGCTCTTCGTCTCTCCGGGCACGCGCATCATGCCGTAATATCCGCTGCCGACGACCAGGGTCTCGGGCTTTGCCGCGAGAACGGCCTGCAGGTCCTTGATGCTCAGCATGTGTCCCTCGTCCCGCCACCAGGACGGGTCGACGCTGTCGGGATAGATGATCACATCGGACGTGTACGTTTTGCCGCTGATCGTGATCTTGCCGAATGAATAGGATTCTATCTTCATGGCCGGCGCCTTTTCGGTACTATTAGATGTTTGTTTTGAGTCTATTCATTAACTCATCCAGCAGCGTAGCCTGGACGGTATTGATCTTTTGCTTTGCTTCCCCGATAGTGAACCAGGCAGCCTTGTCCACTTCAGGGAACTCCTGGATTCTGCCCGATTTCGGCGGCCATTCCAGACTGAAGGTGTTGCTCCTGATGCTCTCGTGATCGCAGTCTCCCTCAATCGCCCATGCCAATACGATCTTGCCGCTCTTTTGTTTGACCGGCGTCAGAGGAAGGAACCCTCCTTCAGGCGTGCATCCCGTCTCCTCCGCGAACTCCCGTTGTGCGGCTTCAAGGGCGTCCTCTCCGTCGTGGATTTCGCCTTTCGGGATGGACCATGCGCCGGCATCCTTCTTGGTGAAAAAAGGCCCGCCTGGATGCACCAGAAAGACCTCGATTTCGCTCTTTCTCTTGCGGTACATGAGAATGCCTGCGCTCGTCTTATGCATCATACGCTCCAAAAACCATCGCCCGGATAAAACACGAACCCACTGCAATTCATTTGGGAATCACCAATTTGCTGAGTCAAGCATTGATCTGATGCTTTAGAAAATCCGCGTCAATCCGTGAAATCCGCGTCCAAATGCTTCAGGTTCATGACTGGCGGAGAATAAGACTGGCACCAGTGTGGCCCGGCCCTCTCTCTAAACCTACTTCATCTTCCTTATCCTCACTTCGATATCCTTGTTGCCCTTGAGCAACGCAATGATCCGGCCCGTATCCGTCTCGCCGTAATGATAGGGATAGAGCACCTTCGGCTTGAACGCTTGCGCTGCGTCTGCGACCATTTCCGGGGCCATAGTATAGGGCAGGTTCATGGGCAGAAAAGCAATATCGATGTCCTTCAGTGCCTTCATCTCGGGCGTGTTCTCCGTATCACTTGCGATGTAGAAGCGCTTGTCCCCGAAGGTCAGCACATAGCCGTTGCCCTGTCCTTTAGGGTGAAAGGGCTGTCCGTTTTCCCTCTTGTGCACAAGGTTGTACGCCGGGACCGCCTCTATCTTTATGCCCAGGACTGTCTGCATATCACCGTTCTTCATGACGATGCCGCCGGACACTTTCTCAGCGCACCTCTCGGTCAGCACCACCTTCGTGTCCTTTGTGCGGACCTGGCCGGCGGCCGCGGGATCGAGGTGGTCTTGATGTTCATGGGTAATGAGGATCAGGTCGGCCTTCGGCAGTTTCGAGTAATCCGCAAGGCGGCTGTAGGGATCCACATGGATGATCTTGCCGCCGAACTTCAGCATAAGGGACCCGTGGCCGATGAAGAATATCTCGACGCCCCCGACGGCTGTCTTGACCACGTCTTTTTCAAATGATTCCTCAGCGTGAGCCGAAAGGGCACGAAGTGAGAACATCATCGCGGGCAGGACGAATTTCATGGAAGACCTCCTTCTGCTTTTTAGACAAGTATAACACGGGTCCCGGTAACTCAGGGGCAAGGCTGATTTCCGTGAGCATGAGGAGTAAGGATAACGGGCCGATTGCGGATGATTTTGGAACCTGCCTTGTTGAGAGATGATAAACCCTCTTGATGAAACACAAAAGAATGAAGATACGGATCATAATACCAAAGCTTGCATACGCGCATCCGCTGTGCCGGTTTGACAGGACGAACATGCGGTGGTTAAATATTTTTATGGAGATGTGTATATAAAATTGATGTTCTCTCTGCCCGCCGGATCAGCCGGCGGGATCGAAGGATCAGGCAAAAAGGAGGGAGATTATTATGAACGTACTCGTCATAGGATGCACAGGGAGGGTCGGCAGCCATGTTGCGGGAGACCTGGCAAAACAGGGTGTGAGCGTCCGTTGCATGACACGGTCAACTGATAAAACGAAAGGACTGCCTTCGGGAATCGAGGGGTATATCGCGGACCTCGACAAACCCGAAACACTTTCCGGCGCCTTCAGCGGCGTGGACGGAGTTTTCCTGCTTGTCCCCGTGGGCCGGGACGAGACCAAACAGGGCCTTGCCGCTGTTGCCGCGGCAAAATCCGCCGGCGTAAAAAAGATCGTGTACATGTCGGTCATTATGCCGGAAGGGTCTGATGTGATACCGCACTTCGCCAGCAAAATTCCGATCGAGAACGCCGCCAGGGAGTCCGGGATCACTTATACGATCCTCAGGCCGAACAATTTCTTCCAGAACGACCTGTCGGTGAAGGATACGATCATGCAGTACGGCTTATATCCGACTCCCATCGGTAAAATCGGGTCGAACCGTATAGACGTGCGCGATATCGCCGACTGCGCCGTGAATGCGCTGACGAAGACCGGGTTCGAGGGGCGGATCTACTCACTGCACGGCCATGACACGCTGACCGGCAACGATATGGCCAGGATCTACAGCAAATACGTGGGCAGAGACGTCAGGTACATCGGTAACGACCTGGATGCATGGGAGTCACGGGTGAGGGCCGTCATGCCGGACTGGTGGGTCCGCGATTTCCGCGTAATGTATAAGTTCTACCAGGACCATGGAGCGGTCGCCGGCAAGACAGACCTCAATAAGACGCGAAAACTTCTAGGCCATGCACCGCGCAGGTTCGAGGACTTTGTGAAAGAGATCAGCAGTGAATGGAAAACCCCCCTGGCTCGCGCTGCGTAAATGCTCGCAGGACGCGGAGTGCGTAAAAAGGCTGGCAGGGATTGTTCCCTTGTCAGCAGCCTCTGTTTCGTTCTCTGCTATGGAAAATTAATCCAGCACGACTCAAGGAAGAGGAGCGTGGCCTCGAGTCCGCATCCGCAATCAGCTTTTGGCACAGCACTTCCCGGAGATGGACTATAGGATGTCCCCAAAGTCGCCCAAGTGTTAACACGTTGACAGTAGCGGGAAAAGTGGTATCATAATATTAGTAGACTTTAAGGCGTTGCCGGACCAACACTTAAGAGTGTAACGTATTTTAAAAGCCCGCTGAGGGCTTTTGACGCGGTCCCGAGTAACTCAAAACCGGAACGAACGCAAGCCAAGAGAAGCCTGCATTTCGGCCGGTTTTCAGGGTTACCACAACAGGGACCGGACAGCCGAAAGCTCCACAGGCCGTCGGTAAACGCGATGGGGTGAACGAACAACGTTTCAGTTTGCGAAAGCAAACAGGAAAGGAGTTCGAAACTTCGTTGCAGGTACCGTAAGGCTCGGCGGCATGATTTAGAATACGAGGGATCCAGAGGCGACGCCTTTGTATTTTGCGAATGAAAAGCCGGCAGAAAGTCTCTCCTGCCGGCTTTTTGTTTTTCTCACAGGAAGTCGCTCAGTATTTCAATCTTCATCGGTCCCCTGCTTCCCCTCAACCAGGTGTTGCCACGCATGTCGTTCAAGGAATGACCCTTCCACATTGCCTTCCATCTTTTCATACATGGCCCAGGGCACGGTAAAGGTCATGAGGTTCTCGCCCAGTTGTCTGTTCACGTGCACCCGCGCGGAAAGGTCGGTCAGGCCGACAACGGCGCGCTGCGTCTTGTTCTTCGCCTCCCGGTAGGGATAAATGCCGATAGTCTGGCAGGCCGCTGCCCAGGGGATGACGACGCTTTCGTTGTCTTCGCGGTCATAGTTCGCCAGGACGACAAGGGCCGAGAGTTGGTCCGGATCAGCAAAGAAAATGATCGACTGCGGCGTCTCCTTCGCAAGGTCCACCTCGGAAAGCGGTCTGAACACGACAAAGGGCGCTCCGATGTCGATAACGGGCAGGCGGCCGATGAATTTCTGCACGAGTTCCGGCGTCTTGATATAACGCTCACCGTGGACGAAGTTGTCATAGGCTTCATTTCGCAGGAAAGGTTTGGCCTTTTCGGCCGTCTGTCTGCCCTTTTCCCAGGAATCGTTGCCCGACGACAGGAAACGGCAGAAACACTCCTCGCCGCCGGGAAAGTTTATATACGTGTTTCCGAAACCGACGCCCACGCCTCCGCCGACGCACCCGTAGGTTTTTCTATCGCAGGCGGCCGCCTTCCCCTTTGCCGCCGCTGCGACAAGCCACATGACACAGCCCCACTTGCCCTCCGCGAATTGCATCGCTTTTTCGGGCTTGCACTCGGACCAGAGCAACGCGACGGGTGGATATTTGAGCGCCATGGCATTCGCTATTTTACTGCTGATCATTTCTGACTGCCTCTCCTCCCTGTGCCCTTTACATGTCGCGTGTCGCTGCACACGTGAGGCAGGATACCATACATTCGTTGCCCCTCGCAAGAACAATCCTGCGGGACTTTTCCAGAAATGTTCTCAGACGCGGGTACTGGTTTTCTTGTCGATGGGCAAAGCGATTTCGTTCTCCGACACTCCAAACCGGTCCTCCCCCGGTGCTACAATAAGATCAGATTGTTCAACCATGGAGGTACAGTCATGACAAAAATGAAATACCGGAAACTGGGAAAATCCGGGCCCACTGTCTCTGCCCTTGGCCTGGGATGCATGGGCATGAGCGAGTTCTATGCCGGGGCGGACGAGGCTGAGTCGCTCGCAACGATTCAAAGGGCCATCGATCTCGGCATCACCTTCCTCGACACAGCCGATATGTACGGCCCCTTCAAGAACGAGGAGCTCGTCGGCAGGGCGATCAGGGGGCAGAGGGACCGCGTGGTCCTCTCCACCAAGTTCGGGAACGTACGGGGGGCGGACGGAAGCTTCCAGGGCATCAACGGCAGGCCGGAGTATGTGCGCCGGGCCTGCGACGCGTCGCTTAGGCGGCTGGGCACGGACCATATCGATCTCTACTACCAGCACCGGGTGGACCGGACGGTCCCGATTGAGGAAACCGTGGGTGCCATGGCGGAACTCGTGCGGCAGGGAAAGGTCCGATTCATCGGCCTCTCCGAGGCATCGCCTGCCACTATTCGCCGGGCGCACAAGGTCCATCCCGTCACGGCGCTCCAGACGGAGTATTCGCTCTGGAGCCGCGACCCCGAGGATGAGATACTCCCCACGGTACGCGAGCTCGGCATCGCGTTCGTGCCGTACAGCCCTCTGGGCAGAGGATTCCTGACCGGGCGATTCCAGCGCTTCGAGGACCTCCCCGAGGGAGACTACCGCAGGAACTCGCCGCGTTTCCAGGGAGAAAACTTCAGGAAGAACCTCGAGATGGTCGAGCGCGTGCGCGCGATCGCGCGCGAAAAAGGCGTGAAGCCCTCTCAGATCGCCCTTGCCTGGGTGCTCGCCCAGGGCGACGACATAGTGCCCATACCGGGCACCACGCGTCGCGACCACCTGGAGGAGAACGTTGCAGCCCTCGACATCGTCCTGACGCGCGATGAGCTGGCGCGGATCGATGAGGCAGCGCCGAAGGGAGCGGCTGCAGGCACGCGCTACGCCGAGGCGGGCATGCGCACCGTGAACGGGTAAGGCGCCGATGGACATGCTCGATGGGAAAATTGGACGAGACGGAACAGGCGTTTCATCTCATGTTAGCCTGAAAACTCTCCATAACCATGGACCTCAAATTTATTTCACTGCGAACAGGGTAAAGGTCTGGTCCGGCAGGAAATCAAAGGACTCCACGCGAGAGTAACCCGCCTTCTCCATGTCCCGCACGATGGTTTCCCGGGACGTATGGTGCCCGAAGAGAGAGACAAAGCCGAAGCCCTTCTTCTTGTGCTCGACGATCGCAACTTTCCCGCCCCGCTTCAGATGTCTTTTGAGCCCGGCGAAGTAATTTTCCGGTTCGGGCAGATGGTGAAACACGTTCCTTGCGAGAACAAGGTCGAGGCCCGCTTCCGGCAGGTCAATCCCGCCCTTGCCGGCGAGAACGAAGACGATATTGCCCAGCCCTTCCTTTTCCGCTTGTCTTCTGATGAAATCCAGGTACTTCTTTTTGACATCAACAGCATAGACGCGTCCGCTTTTTCCCGCCTTGCGGGCAAAGGCGAGCGTAAAATAGCCGCCTCCTGACCCGATGTCCGCGATTGCCTGCCCTTCACGGATGTGAAGTTGTTCGATGATTTCTTCAGGCCTGCTCCCGGCTGACGATGCCTCTTTGTTCAGCATTTTCAAGAAAAGAGAAGTAAACATTGAACGGCTCCCGAGGTGTATACACCTTCGACGCAAACAGTTTAGACCTGCCCCTGCGGACCCCACGGTGCGACGGTTTATCCATGCAGAGCTTCCGTTACTTTCCCGCGACTTTGACCACTCGATACATCTCGACAAAGGCAATGAGCCAGTTGCCGGCGACAATGACAAAAACAGCGGCGGGCCGGGCGAGCGAAACCCAGTGCCTGCTCAGCGATATGGAGAAAACATAGCCGTCGACAATAGAGGCATGAAGGACCTGCGCCAGGACAACGCAGAGCCCTGAAAACACGAGCACCGCCAGAGCGCTGGAGAGTCTGTTTCCCAATACTTTTCTCAGGGGATACATGAAAGGCAAAAGCACGAGTGTAAAAGAGAGGAGGATTCGCTCCCCCGCTTCGAGCGCGTGCGTAAAGGACAGACGCGTTCCCTGCGCCACGCCGAGAAAATACACCGCCTCGGGCCAGATGCGGTAAGCACCCAGCCACAATCCCGCAATCTGAAATATCAGACTCAACACGCTTCCCATATGTCCTCCTGTGAACTTTCAGCTGCAGTGACGAGACGCTGCAGCCCGCTCCATTCGCAATGCATCATAGGAACCAATGTCCCGCATGTCCTTACAGTAGCGTAAACGACGCGGAGAATCAATAGAAAACTCCTGGACATCGCGCCTGACCTCGCCCCGTGGAAGGCACTCTGTCCCCATGAAGTTTGTTCCCCGATAAACAACGCACCTGAAGTATCTATGCTTTTGCGGTCGTTCTCGCCTTTTTTATGAAATAGCAGGCGTTGGCGATCTGGACGAACAGCATGACAAGATTGAAGGCGGTGAGCACGGCAGTCACGCCCTTTTCACCGACCGACCTCGTCGCAAGCGCCAGAAGTCCCGCATAGAAGGCCCGTGAAGGACCGATGTACGCCAGCAGCGTGCCGAGAGGCACGAAAAGGAAGATGAAGAGATGCGCTGCCATGAGGAGGGAGACGGCGGCGACAAGAAGATAAATGGAGTGCCGCATCGTCGCCAATCCGTAGGCCACGCCGATGTTGACGAGCAGCGTCGCGACATGAAGCGCGAAGAACCAGGAAAGCCGCATCGGGGAGGGCAGGAAAAAAGAGGCGATTCCGAAAATGGCGTACCCCGAGAAGAGCACGATATTCACGTTGATCCAGAACGGCCTCGGTTGGAAGAGCACACGAATCATGGTTCATCCCTTCCACCCAGATGAGTCATTCTCGGTGCCGAATCACTGGATTACAAATATTATATTGCTTTTCCAGGAAGGAAGCAATGGAGTCTAGGGAGGCCGATGATGCGCTGTTTTCGGCCTGACCGAACAGCCCCAAGATAACTCTTCCCCAGCCCATGCGTTGCCGCAAAGAAAAAGGCCGGAAAGAATATCCCTCCGGCCTTGATAATTTGCTCGCGCTATGCAACCGGTGCAACAACGTCCGCACGATGTTCGTTACTCCCTGAGAGACGCAGCAGCTCTCATTCTTTCCGGCCCCGATCGGCTCTTCGGGAAAACCTCTTTGCGGCGCGCGCTCGTGCCTTGGCGGCCACTTCTGCGCGATGCCTCGGCGGTGCACTGGTCTCAAGCGAGTTGAGCAAGTCTCGGGAAGCCGCTGCCACGCCCTCAACGGCAGCGTTGAAGACGGCTTCGTTGGCCATCGACGGCTTGTTGAAACCGCTCACTTTCCTGACAAATTGCAGCGCAGCCGCGCGAATTTCTTCGTCCGTTACCGGGGGTACGAAGTTGAAGAGGGGCTTGATATTTCTACACACGAGTATGACCTCCCTGCTATCGGCCGACGGGATGAATGTTCGATTTTATCGACATACATGCCTGCCATAAGAA
>JAWOJY010000089.1:0-17851 GCA_033854515.1 Nitrospirota bacterium | reverse complement strand
GGGGCTCCCGGCCTTTAAAATCCCTTTGATATTCCTTAAGAATATCCTTGACAGACGGTCCGATTGTGGTACAATTCTGGCCTGCCTGACCGCCTTCCGTATCAGAAATCCAAAAGAACCGGTTTTTGATTTCAAAGCGGTAATTTTAGGGACTTTTTCAGTTATTTTGATATAATAGGGCATTGTAGAAGCAACAATAAAACAGGCGCGTAGCTCAGGGGTAGAGCGCTACCTTGACACGGTAGAGGTCGGCGGTTCGAAACCGCCCGTGCCTACCATTGAAATTCAGCGCATGATGAATACGCTTCTTAACGGGTTCGCTCGCGGGCGAACCCTTTCTCATGCTGAGAAGAACATGATTTTCACAAGCCACGATGATGGACTATGAGTGAAATACGCCTCAGGCTGCCTGACGGTTCGGAGAAGAAGTATGCCGCCGGCATCACCGGTCAGGAAGTTGCCGAGAAAATCGGCCCTCGCCTCGCAAAGGACGCTCTTGCCTTAAAAGTGGACGGTCGGCTTCAGGATCTGAATATCCCCGTCGAAAATAACTCAGCGGTAGAGATCGTCACGTTTAATACCCAAGAGGGCCGCGAAGTGTACTGGCACAGTACTTCGCACCTTCTGGCACAGGCCGTAAAGCAGCTCTTTCCGCAGGCAAAGCTCGCTATCGGTCCGGCGATCGAGGAAGGATTTTACTACGACTTCGATTTTGAGCGTCCCTTTACGCCTGAAGACCTCGTGAGGATAGAAAAGAGGATGGCGGAGCTCGCGAAGGCGGCGACGCCGATCAAAAGAAAAGTCTTATCCAAGGCAGAGGCCTTGTCGTTCTTTCAAAAGCTGGGCGAGACCTACAAAGTCGAGCTGATCGACGAGTTGTCCGATGGGACAATCTCGATCTACGAGCAGGGCGATTTTGCCGATCTTTGCCGGGGCCCGCATGTGTCGTCAACGTCGAAGATAAAAGCCTTCAAGCTCCTCTCGGTTGCGGGTGCCTACTGGCGCGGGGACGAAAAGAACAAGATGCTTCAGCGGATCTACGGCATCTCGTTCCCGACGAAAGAGGCGCTCGAAGAATACCTGACGAGGCTCGAAGAGATCAAGAGGCGCGACCACCGCAAGCTCGGCAAGGAACTGGATCTCTTCTCGGTATCCGATGAAGTGGGCGGCGGCCTGGTTCTGTGGCACCCGAGGGGCGCACTCATCCGGACGACCGTTGAAGATTTCTGGCGCCGCGAACACCAGAAAAACGGCTACGACTTCGTGTACTCGCCCCACGTGGGCCGCGGGACGCTCTGGGAGACGTCGGGCCATCTCGGTTTCTACCGGGAGAACATGTATTCGTCCATGGAAGTGGAAGGGCAAGAATTCTACGTCAAGCCGATGAACTGCCCGTTCCACATCATGATCTACAAGAACAAGCTCCGCTCTTACCGCGAGCTGCCGATGCGGTTCGCTGAGCTCGGCACGGTATACCGGTTCGAGCGTTCCGGCGTACTGCACGGTCTCCTGCGGGTTCGCGGATTTACCCAGGACGATGCACATATCTTTGTCGCCCCGGAAGACATGGAGCAGGAGATCATCCGGGTAATCGATTTCACGGTGCGGATGCTCCGGACCTTCGGGTTCGATGATTTCAAGGCGTACATCGCGACCCGGCCGGAAAAGTCCGTCGGCGACTATACCATGTGGGAGCAGGCAACGCAGGCGCTCAAGGTTGCGGCCGACAAGGTCAATCTTGGATACGAGATGGATGAAGGCGGCGGAGCATTTTACGGCCCCAAGATCGACATCAAGATCAAGGACGCCCTGGGCAGGCTCTGGCAATGTTCTACGGTCCAGTTCGATTTCAACGAGCCGGAGCGGTTCGACATGACGTACATCGGCGTGGACAACCAGGCCCACAGGCCCTATATGATTCACCGGGCGCTTTTGGGGTCAATCGAACGGTTTTTCGGCATGTTGATCGAACATTATGCGGGCGCATTCCCGGTCTGGCTTGCGCCGGTGCAGGCGAAGGTCGTTTCTATCACCGATAAGCAGCTTGACTATGCCAAGGGCGTACGTGATCAACTGCTCGCCGCGGGCGTACGGGCCGAACTCGATGCGCGCTCGGAAAAACTGGGATTCAAGATCCGAGAGGCGACCTTGGAGAAGGTGCCGTACATCCTCGTCGTGGGCGACAAGGAAGTACAGCAGAACGCCGTTGCCGTGCGCGAGCGGGGAGGCCAAGACTTGGGCAGCATGCCCGTGAATGAATTCATCTCTTTCGTACAGGAAAAGATTAAAAACAAAGATACAGGCACCGAATGAAAAGGGGGTGATAGTCTATCACGAAATTAACGACAAGGACAAATTACGGCATCAGGGCAAAGGAAGTACGGGTGATAGCTCCAGACGGAGAACAACTCGGAATCTTGCCCGTACGCGACGCGGTAAGGAAGGCTGAAGAACTCGGGCTCGACTTGGTTGAAATCGCGCCGACAGCCAAACCGCCGGTCTGCCGCATCATGGATTTCGGCAAATATAAGTATGAGATGAACAAAAAGGCTCAGGAATCCAAAAAGCATCAGACAATGATTTCGATCAAGGAGGTCAAGTTCAGACCGAGGACTGACGAACACGATATCCAGTTCAAGACCAACAACGTCAAACGCTTTCTCGAAGAAGGCAACAAGGTCAAGGTGTGCATTATGTTCCGCGGCAGGGAGATGGCGCATACGTCGATGGGAAGGGTCCTGCTCGACCGCGTCATCAAAGACCTGGAAAATGTCGCCATTGTAGAGCAGGCGCCGAGGATGGAAGGAAACAACATGGTCATGCTTCTCGGACTTAAGCCCGGAACTTGATAGCAGTGAAGGTTACGGCGGCGACGAGCTTAAAATCTCTCTCCGTTTTACGATAGAACGACATTTATGACCAGAGGATATCGCACATGTGCGGTGTCCGGAAAGGAAAAGCATGCCGAAAACGAAACTCAAAACAAACCGCAGCGCTGCCAAGAGAATAAAGACGACCGGCACAGGCAAGCTCAAGAGAGCCCAGGCCGGGAAAAGACATCTGCTGACGAGCAAAGACGCAGGACGCAAAAGGAACCTCCGCGGTTCGATCCTGATTTCCAAGGAAAACGTCACAACTGTCAGGAGACTGCTGCCGTACGCAGGGAAATAATTAAACAGCGGTGCGGGATAAAAGATCTTGAAACTCAAGGATCGTTCATCGTGCATCATGATTTGCAAGGAGGATGATAAAAAATGCCGAGAGCAAAAGGTGGCCCGAAGACAAGGGCGAGAAGAAAAAGGGTGCTGAACCTGGCCGAGGGCTATTGGGGCGCGAAATCGAAATTGTTTCGCCCTGCTACTGAAGCTGTTGACCGTGCGCTCAAGTATGCCTACAGGGACCGGAAGGCGCGGAAGAGGGATTTCCGTAGACTTTGGATTGCGCGTATCAACGCCGCCGCAAGGCTGAACGGGCTGTCTTACAGCAAGTTTATTGCGGGCCTTACCAAGTCCGGCGTGACGCTGGACCGGAAGGTCATGGCGGATCTGGCGGTTACTGACCCGGCTGGTTTTGCAAAACTGGCGGAAACCGCCAAGGCTGCATCATAAAAAATGATTTTTCCGTTTTCGAACCGGCCCGAGATTTTTGGGGCCGGTTTTTTTATATTGACATATCAGCATAATTTGGTTAAAAAACAGCAGGACGATTATGCGTAAACACGGCCGTTTCTGGATAGCGGCCTTTATGGCCTGCGCGCTGCTGCTGACATTTGCAGCTGATATCTATCCGTCGTACAATTCCGAAGCAGGCAGGAAATACGCCGTCGCTTGCCAGCGCCTCTCTGACCTGAAAAGATCCCGTACAAACAAAAAATACCGTTCCTACTGGCTGGATTGCATCCGTACGTTCGAGCTTGTGGAACAAAAATATCCCGACAGCCCGAGCGCGACAGACGCATGTCTGGGCCGTGCCGCGGCGTATCTGGACCTGTACCAGTTCAACAGACGTTCGGGAGATCTGAATTCGGCCCTCCAGGTCTACGGCTCGTGCCAATCATCGTATCCCAACCATCCCCGTGCGCCCGAGGCTCTTTACCGCTCAATCACGATTTACCTGAACTATAAAAAGGACGCTTCGGCGGCGACAAAAACGTTCGACAGACTCGCCTCGCTCTATCCGCACAGCGCCTGGACCAGGCGGGCGAAAATCCGGCTCGGCATTCCTGTTCGCAATAACAAACCTGAGCCGGAAATCAAAAAGATGTCTGTTCCCGTCATTACCTCAAGGAAAACAGCGGTGACGGGAGTGGTGAAAAGTATCCGATACTGGTCAGGCGGGGCGTATACCCGCATTGTCATCGACCAGGACAAACCGATCAAATATTTAGCCCAGGAACTTAAGAATCCCGATCGACTGGTTTTCGACATTCTGAATGCCCGCGTTGATGATTCCGTTAATAAGGGACCGCTGCCCGTAAACGACGGCATCTTGAAACAGGTGCGCGCCAGCCAATATGCTCCGGACATCGTACGCGTCGTGCTCGATCTCGCAAGCATCAAAAGTTACGTGGCGTTCCCACTCCATGACCCCGACCGCCTGGTAATCGACGTGACCGGCGAAGGAGGAAAGCCAGCCGAGATTGCTGTCGCGAGCGATGACACGAACACGCAGCCGAATGAACAAACAGCGGACGAGCAAACACCGGAGCCGAAGGCGGAGCAGAAGACGTCGCCGCAGATGACGGCCCCGCCCGCGCCGAAGCCGCCGGAGATCAAAAACACGGGGGAAGGGAATCTGTCACTCTCACGCCAGATGGGGCTTAAGATAAAAACCATTGCCATCGACGCCGGCCACGGCGGGCACGACCCCGGCGCCATCGGCAGGAACGGTCTCAAGGAAAAAGACGTCACGCTCGATATCGCGAAACGGCTTGCCGTTCTTGTGAAGGAACGCCTCGGATGCAACGTCATCATGACGCGCAGCCGCGATGTGTTCATTCGCCTTGAAGACAGGCCCGCGATCGCGAAGACGAAAGGAGCCGATTTATTCGTCTCTATCCACGTCAATTCCAATCGGAGACGGAACGCGAGAGGGATCGAGACCTATGTTCAAGGCCTTCGTGCTTCAGATAAAGATGCAATGGCGACAGCAGCGAGAGAAAACGCAACGACAACTAAAACATTGAGCAATCTCGATTCTGAACTCAAGAAGATTCTGAGAGGCCTGACAAAAAGCGATGATGATGAGGAATCGCTTTACCTGGCGGATTCGGTTCAAGGGTCATTGGTGAACGATCTGAGACCGATTAACCGCCATGCAGGGGATCTTAAGGCCAGAATGAAGCGTGCTTTTTTTTATGTTTTAATCAATACTGAAATGCCGAGCATTCTTGCCGAGGTGGGATTTATCAGCAACCCGGAAGAAGAAAAACTCCTGAGCAAGGACTCCTACCGTCAGAGCATCGCCGAAGCTCTGTGTGAAGGCATAAAGAAATATATCGAGGCGCGCGGGTCGCAGATGACGGGGATATGAATTAAATGCGAATTTCGGAATGCAAAATGGAACCGGAAAAGAAATGAAGTCCTATCATGCTTCTGTCTTCTGACTTCTGACGTCTGACGCAGTCGGCGCGGCGGCCGCGGACATCAGATAGGCATCGATGAACGGGTCGAGGTCGCCGTCCATCACGGCGTTCACGTTCCCCACCTCCACGCCGGTGCGGTGGTCCTTGACCATCTGATAAGGCTGGAATACGTACGAGCGGATCTGGCTTCCCCAGGCGATGTCCTTCTTTTCGCTCACCAGTTTTCCGAGTTTCTCTTCCTGTTCCTTTTTCTTCAGTTCATACAGCCGCGAACGAAGGACCTTCATCGCGACATTCTTGTTTTTGAGCTGCGAGCGCTCGTTCTGGCACTGTACCACGATCCCCGTAGGCAGGTGCGTGATGCGCACGGCCGAGTCCGTTTTGTTCACATGCTGTCCGCCCGCGCTCGAGGCGCGATAGGTGTCGATGCGGAGCTCCTTTTCGTCGATTTCGATATCGATGTCGTCCTCCACCTCGGGGTACACGAACACCGAGGCAAAGGATGTATGCCTGCGCTTGTTCGCGTCGAAGGGGGAGATGCGCACGAGCCGGTGCACGCCGGCCTCGGCCTTCAGCCTTCCGTACGCGTAATCACCGGTGACGGTAAAGGTGACGGACTTTACCCCAGCCTCTTCGCCGCTTTGATAGTCGAGGATCTCCGTGCGATAGCCGCGGTTTTCCGCCCAGCGGAGATACATGCGCATCAGCATCTGGGCCCAGTCCTGCGCCTCGGTGCCGCCGGCTCCCGGATGGATCGAAACGATGGCGTTCGAGACGTCCTGCTCGCCGGACAGGAGTGATGCAACTTCCGCCGATGAGATGTCTTTCCGGAAAGAAGCTGTTTCGTGTTCCAGTTCCAGCAGCAGGGACTGCCCGCCTTCCTCCCCAGAGAGTTCAGCCATGGCTTCGAGATCGCTCAGGCGTTTTGTGAGCGCGGTCACTCCATGGAGTGCTTTCTCGAGCGACGATTTTTCCTTCAGAATTTTATTGGCCTTTTCCTTATTGTCCCAGAAGTTCGGGTCTTCTACGAGACGGGAAAGCTCGGCGAGACGTGATTCCTTGGCAGGTGTGTCAAAGATGCCTCCTGAGGGTTTCCACTCTGTTTGTGAGAGCGGCAAGTTCCTGTTTCAGATCTTCCAAAAGCATGATGTTCTCCTTGAGATTATATATTATATATTGAAGAGAATTATACCAACGACAAAATAATTAGTCAAAGACAAAAAGTCAAACCGTGACCTTACTTTCCACGTCACCGCTCATCAATCCTCTGTTTATATAATTTTCTGGATATTTTGGCGGAGAGATGATAAAATTTTACCACATTTTTCGCCGTGTCCCGGCGTTTTCAAAGGAGGGACGGTTGCCCAGGTTATCAGTCAACATCGATCATATTGCGACGCTGCGCCAGGCGCGAAAGGGCGTCGAGCCCGATCCGATCTCTGCTGCGGTTATTGCCGATCTGGCAGGCGCAGACGGCATCATCGTGCATCTCCGCGAGGACCGGAGGCATATCCAGGACCGCGATCTGCGCCTGCTCCGTCAAGTGGTGCACACGAAGCTGAACCAGGAGATGGCCGCGACGGAGGAGATGCAGCGCATCGCGCTCGAAGTCGGCCCGGATATCGTTACGCTCGTTCCTGAAAAGCGGGAAGAGCTCACGACCGAGGGAGGGCTCGATGTGGCGTCGCGCGTTTCTTTTCTCAAGGACTACGTGGACCGGATCCGTCAGGGAGGGATTTTGGTCAGCCTGTTCATCGATCCAGACGAAAAGCAGATAGCGGCGGCAAAAAAAACGGGAGGGGAATGGGTGGAGATCCATACCGGCGCGTATGCAAACGCTAAATCGGAGCGTGAGCTCGACCGTGAATTCCTGAAGATTGCAGAATCGGCGAAGCTGGCCGTGAGCCTGGGCCTGCGGGTGGGAGCCGGGCATGGACTCAATTATATGAACGTTCGCCGTATCGCCGGGATTCCCGAAGTGGAAGAGCTGAACATCGGCCATAGTATCATCTCCCGCGCTTCCTTCGTGGGATTGGAACGCGCCGTAAAGGAAATGAAACGACTGTCTGAATTGTAGGGAGAGCGCCTTGCATTTGCCGCTGTTGGGGGAGCCATGATTCTCGGGATCGGCATCGACCTGGTAAAAATAGACCGGATTCACAAGGCGGGGAAAAATCGCTCCAATTTTCTCGAACGGGTGTTCACGGAAAAAGAGCGCGCGTACTGCACTAGGCAGAAATTCCCGGCCCAGCACTATGCGGGCAGATTCGCCGCCAAGGAGGCCGTGCTGAAGGCAATCGGAACGGGATGGAGCGCCGGCGTGAAGTGGACCGACATCGAGGTGCTTCACGGGGAAGGCGAAGGGCCGATTATCAACGTGTCGGGACGGGTCAAGGACCTCATGGACCTCAAGGGCGTCAGGCAGATATTCGTCAGCTACTCTCATGATGAAGGCTACGCCGTGGCGCAGGTCGTGCTGGTGGGTGAATAAGCGTTCGCCCTGAATTTTCATGAATAAAACACAAATACAGACTATAATAAAAACAGGGTGGAAGCTGATAAAAGTCTTTCTACCTTTTTCGTAAAGTTTTTCCCGATTCCAATCGTTTTGTCACTGTGCATTTGAACAAATTCGCTGCATATCAGAGATACAGCATGAAGATCGCGACAGCAGAACAGATACGGAATATCGACCGCAGGGCCATCAAGGACTTCGATATCCCCGGGCCGGTCCTCATGGAAAACGCGGCTGCGGCGATCATGGCCGAGATGGAGAGGTTCTTCGACGGACTCTCGGGCATGCGTGTCGGCATCGTCTGCGGAAAAGGCAACAACGGCGGAGACGGCCTGGCCCTTGCCCGGAGGCTCAGTATACGCGGCGTGCCCGTGCGGGTCGCGCTCCTTGCCCCCTTCGGGGCAGTCTCCGGCGAGGCGAAAATCAACCTCTCCGTACTCCGGAAAACGGATGTTGAAATCGTGCCGAACGCCACGGTACGTTCTCTTGCCGATGTTCTGAGATGGTCCGATATCATTGTGGACGCCATGCTGGGCGTCGGGCTTTCGTCCAATCTCAAGGGAACCTATGCACAGGTCGTGCAGATGATGAATGGAGCGGGAAAGCCTGTTGTCGCCGTCGATATTCCCACGGGCATAGACGCGGATACGGGCGCGGTGATGGGCACGGCGGTCAAGGCGGACCTGACGGTGACCATGGCCCTTCTTAAGCGAGGGCTGGTGCTCTACCCGGGCGCGCTCCATGCGGGAACAGTGCGGGTGGCGGACATCGGAATTCCTGCAGAAGTCGTGGATAAGGAGAAGATACCGATAAACCACTTGAACCGGGGATTTGCCTGGGGCGTCATCAACCGCCGCGCACGGGACGCGCACAAGGGCGACTTCGGCCACCTGATGGTCGTTGCCGGATCACTCGGCAAGGCGGGAGCAGCCGTGATGACGGCCCGGGGAGCGCTCAGGACCGGGGCGGGACTCGTGAGCGTGGCCGCTCCGACCGGCCTTGTCCCGATTATTCAACAGCAGGTTTTTGAAGCGATGTGCATCCCGTCCGGAGAGAGCATCGACGGGACGCTCGGCATCGGGTCAGAAGACGAACTGCTGAAAGCTGCCGGAAAGATGAACGCCTGCGCCATGGGTCCAGGCTTGTCGGCGCACCATGAAACAGTTCAGGTCGTGCGAAATCTCGTCCAAAGGCTCACGATACCAATGGTAATCGATGCCGACGGGTTGAATGCCCTCGTCGGGGCTCTCGATATTCTCAAAAGGGTAAAAGCGTCAGTCATTATGACGCCTCATCCCGGCGAGATGGCGAGACTTCTGGGAGTATCGTCGGCCGACGTCCAGAGAGACAGGATAGGCACTGCATCCGGTTTTGCCATGAAACACCAAATAACGCTCGTGCTCAAGGGGGCGGGCACGGTCATCGCAGCCCCCGACGGTCAAATTTTCATCAATTCCACGGGTAATCCCGGCATGGCTACGGGCGGGACGGGTGACGTTCTGACCGGCGTCATCGGAAGCCTCCTCGCACAGGGCCATACCGCAACACAAGCCGCATGCCTCGGTGTGTACGTGCACGGGCTCGCCGGGGACCTTGCCGCCAAAGAGAAAGGCGAGACAGGGATGATCGCCGGCGACCTGATAGAGAAGATACCAGAGGCGATACTCGAGACTATGAGATAGTCTCGAATTCAATTTAAGATGAAAAATTCAAAACTGTGGTGGTGAAACGATGCTTACCGCGAAAGACATCATGACGAAGAACGTGATTACAGTGAAACCCGATACGTCCATCGAAGAACTCTCGGCGCTCCTCGTGAAGCACGGAATCAGCGGCGTCCCTGTTGTAGATGAATCCGGCGCGCTCTACGGCGTCGTCACCGAGAACGACCTCATCAGCCGGAATAAAAGGCTCCACATCCCTACAGTAGTCGGTTTTCTGGACGCCGCCATTTACCTCGAAAGTTCTAAAAAGTTTGAAGAGGAGCTTAAGCGTCTGGCCGCGACCAAGGTTGGGGACATCTGCACCCGTAAAGTCGTGACAATCGAGGAAGATACCACGATTGTCGACATTGCCACGATCATGGCCGAGAAGGGGGTGCACCTGCTTCCGGTCATCAAGAACGGAAAGGTCACGGGCATCGTGGGAAAACGGGACGTGGTGAAGGCCGTAGCGCGGCAGACGGAATAATGTTCAGCGTTATCACAGCGAGCCCGGAGCAGACGGAGCAAATCGGTGAGATGCTGGGGGCGCGGCTCGGCCCGGGAGACACCGTCTGCCTTTACGGTGACCTGGGAGCCGGCAAGACGAGCTTTTCCTACGGTATCGCCATGGGACTTGAAGTGGAAGAGCAGTATATCACGAGTCCGACCTTTACTTTCGTGAACGAATATAAAGGAAGGGTGCCGTTTTATCACATCGACCTGTACCGGCTTAAGAACTCATCGGAGCTCGAAGGCATCGGCTTCGACGAGTACATAGACTCTGACGGCGTAACGGTGATCGAATGGGCCGAACGGGCGGAGGACGCGCTTCCGACGGAGTGTCTCAGCGTATACCTGTCGTACGTATCGGAAAACAGCCGTGAAATCGGATTTCTCGCGGAAGGCGAGCGGTACGAGAAACTGCTTGAAGAGTTGAAGCGGGAGCTGGGATAAAAGAGAATTTCCGGAATCGGGTCTTTGGAAAAACCAGGAGCAAGAACGGACCGAATATTATGAAAAAGATCGGCATCATCGCGAAGAACATCCCCGAGGCGCATGACGCCGCGAAGAAGCTGTCCAGATGGCTTGCAGCAAGGAAGAAGAAAGTATTTATCGACAGCAGGACCGCCGCGGTAATAAAGTCGGAGGGCTTCGACAGGAAAGATATCCCTTATCTCGTCGATATGATCATTATTCTCGGCGGGGATGGGACGCTGCTGTCCGCAGCCCGGCTCGTGAGCGCCGCGGACAGGCCGGTCCCCATATTCGGCGTAAACCTCGGGAGCCTCGGTTTCATGGCGGAGGTATCGCTCGATGAATTGTACGATAACCTCGAGAAGGCCCTTGCGGGAAGACTAGAAGCCGAGGAACGGATGATGCTGACGGCGGGCGTGGTGCGCGCAGGACGCCGGCTGTCGCAGTATACGGTCTTGAACGACGCGGTGATCAACAAGGGCGCGCTCGCGAGGATGATGGAACTCGAAATAATGGTTGACGATGCCTACGTGACCACGCTCAAAGCGGATGGCCTGATTCTCTCAACGCCCACAGGCTCCACGGCCTACTCGCTCTCTGCAGGCGGGCCAATCATCCACCCTGCCATTCACTGTTTCGTGATTACCCCGATCTGTCCGCACACTCTCTCGAACAGACCCGTTGCCGTGCCGGACACGTCGGTCGTAAGAGCCCGGCTCGTCTCGCAGAGCGAAGACGTGGCGCTCACGCTCGACGGTCAGCTCGGCTGTCCGCTTGAACGATATGATACCGTCGAGATCAAAAGGGCCAGATATAAACTGAAACTGATCAAGCACCCGGTAAAAGATTACTTTGAAATCCTTAGGACCAAGCTCCGCTGGGGGAACTAAATAAAAGTTCAAAATTCAAATATTATGGAAGACATACGGAATGAACTCTTGGATGTCGTCAGAGACGTCCGGACACATCTTGAGTACCAGACAGCGCTCGGGATAAGTTCAATCGAGACGCTCCCTGGAGGAATGGTCGTTGCGCCGCAGCGCCTTACTCCGGTGGCGGCGAATCAGGAAAGAGAGCCTTTATCCAAACTGGAATCGTCCGCGACGATGTCTCAAGGGCTTGACTGCGTCCGTCAGGAAATCGGAAACTGCACGCGCTGCAAGCTTCACCGGGAGCGCAAAAACATCGTGTTCGGAGAAGGCGATCCTTCTGCCGTCCTCGTGTTCATAGGAGAAGGTCCAGGGCATGAAGAAGATGAGCAGGGCAGGCCGTTCGTGGGTGCAGCGGGCCAGCTCCTCACGGACATTATTGTCAAGGGCATGAAGCTGAAGCGTGAGGACGTTTATATCTGCAATATCGTAAAATGCAGGCCTCCGAACAACAGGAACCCCGAGCCTGACGAGATCGAGGCGTGCGAGCCGTTCCTCATCAAACAGCTTCAGACGATTAAACCGAAAATAATCGTCGCTCTCGGCAGTATTGCTGCGAAGACGCTTTTGAAGAGCAGCGAAGGCATCACCGCGCTTCGGGGTAAATGGCAGACATACCAGGGGATCCCGCTCATGCCCACGTTTCACCCTGCCTATCTGCTCAGAAACCCGAATGACAAGGCGCTTGTCTGGAAAGACATCCAGCTCGTAATGGCGGAGATAGAGAAAATTAGGAAAGAGGCGTAAGGCGGAACAAAAAGTCTACCACAAAGACACCAAGACAGGAAGAAAATCAATTGATTTCTTTGTGAACTTCGTGACCTTCGTGCCTTCGTGGTGAAAAATTGTTTCCGTTTTGGGTAGAATTTGACTTTCAGTCACTACGGGGTGTCTGCATGGACCGACTCTGGGCGCCGTGGCGAATGGGGTACATCTTGAAAAACTCTAAAGAGAAAAAAGGGTGTTTTCTCTGCGAAGAGATGAAGAAAAAAGACGACCGGAAAAGCTACATTCTTTATCGGGGAAAACATTCATTCGTGATCATGAACCTTTACCCGTACAACAACGGACACTTACTCGTGGTACCCTATACACATGTGCCGGACATGAACGGGTTGTCGCTCGATGAATTGACGGACCTCATGAGATGCGCCCAGGAGTCGATCAATGCTCTGAAACAGGACATGAGCCCCGAAGGGTTCAACATCGGAATCAATATCGGCAGGGCCGCGGGCGCGGGTCTTCCCGAACATATGCATATCCAGATCGTCCCGCGGTGGACAGGGGACACGAGCTACATTACGGTCTTCGACGAAACGCGCGTGATGCCCGAGCTCCTCGAGGGGACGTATGAACGGCTGAGGCCGTATTTTGAGAGATTGAAAGACAGTAATCAAAGCCGAAATGTTGGACGCTGATGCACGCTGAAATGGCGGATAAACAGGGAAGTCGCACGATGGTTAAATATCTGCGTTCATCTGCGCAAATCTGTGTCCCGTTGATTTTTCTTACTTTATGACCGACACCGACTTAACTCCCCTCATGAGGCAGTACCGCGAGATCAAGCGGCAGCACCTCGACGCAATCCTGCTCTTCCGCATGGGCGATTTTTATGAGATGTTCGATCAGGACGCGGTGACTGCTTCAAAGGTGCTCGAGATAACGCTCACGGCGCGCAACAAGTCGAAAGGCATCGAAACGCCTCTCTGCGGCTTCCCCTACCATGCGGCGGAAGGGTATATCGCAAAACTGATCCGGCGCGGCTTCAAAGTGGCGGTCTGCGAGCAGGTGGAGGACCCGAAGCTTGCCAAGGGCATCGTGAAGCGCGAGGTGATCCGTGTGGTGACCCCCGGCACAGTGCTCGACTCGAACCTCCTCGATGCCAAGGACAACAATTATCTTGCATCGATATATCCCGCCAGGGACGGCTTCGGACTGGCCTTGCTGGACATATCAACCGGAGACTTCTTCATGGCCGAGGTTGCCGGCGGAGGTAATCTTGCCGAACTCGATACTGTGCTCTCCCGCTTTGCCCCCAGAGAGATCGTGCTTCCGAAGGAACATAAGATCGATCCGGCGCTTTCCCGCGTGCTCCGCCAGTATACGCAGGCAATCAATACCTGCGATGACTGGACCTTTGATCACGGGACCTCTCTCCGGACGCTTCTCGACCATTTCAAGACCGGCTCTCTCGACGGTTTCGGCTGCGCCGGCATGAACGCCGGTATCTCCGCGGCGGGGGCGGCGCTCCGCTATATCGAGGAGACTCAGAAGACGTCCCTTATCAACATACGCCGGATCAGGCCGTTCCTTGCACGGGAGTACATGGTGCTCGATGCCGCGTGCCAGCGGAACCTCGAACTTGTAAAAAACATTTACGACGGGTCGGCGAAAGGCACGCTCCTTTCCGTCCTTGATTTCACCGTCACATCCATGGGCGGCAGGAAGCTCCGGGAGTGGCTCCTCAACCCGCTCATGGATGTCCGAGAGATCGAGCAGAGACTCGACGCCGTTGCCGAGTTTAAAGACGATCACCGGTTCAGGGCCCGCGTCAGGGAGGCGCTCAATTCGGTCTACGATCTTGAACGGCTCATAAGCCGCGTCTCGCTCGGTGCTGCGAACGCCCGCGACCTGCTCGCCCTCAAGCAGTCTTTTACCGGCCTTCCGAAACTGGGCGAACTTCTCGCACCGCGCTTATCGGGGCCGGTTCGGGAGATGACCGCGGGGTGGGACGATCTTCAGGACATGTATCAGCTTATCGACAGGGCGATCTCTGACGACCCCCCCTACACGCTGCGGGAAGGGAGGCTGATCAAAAAAGGCCATAATGCCGAGCTTGACGAACTACGCTCCATAAGTTCAGAAGGCAAAGGATGGATCGCGGCTATCGAGCGGCGCGAGCGGGAACGGACCGGCATCGGATCGCTCAAGGTAAGCTACAATAAGGTGTTCGGGTACTATATCGAGATCACAAGGGCGAACCTCCAGAACGTGCCGGCCGATTATATTCGCAAGCAGACGCTCACGAACGCCGAGCGGTTCATCACTCCGGAACTCAAGGAATACGAGGAAAAAGTGCTCGGCGCCGAAGAAAAGATACTCGACCTGGAATACCGGCTGTTCCAGCAGGTGCGAGAGAGGGTGGCGGCCGAGACGGTGCGTATCCAGGACATGGCGCGGAGACTCGCGGCGCTCGACTGTCTGGCGTCGCTGGCCGAGGCGGCGGCAAAGAACAACTATACGCGCCCCGCGGTCAACGACGGAGACACGCTACGGATCGTTGAAGGAAGGCATCCGGTCATAGAGCAGCTTTCTTTCGAGGAACGTTTTATCCCGAACGATACGCTCCTGGACGGCAGGGAAAACCAGCTTGTGGTCCTCACCGGGCCGAACATGGCGGGAAAGTCCACCTACATGAGGCAGGTGGCACTGATCACGCTCATGGCGCAGATGGGCAGTTTTGTTCCGGCGCGCGAGGCGGAGGTGGGGCTGGCCGACAGCATCTTCACTCGCGTCGGAGCATCGGACTTTATCGCACGCGGCCAAAGCACGTTCATGGTCGAGATGAACGAGACCGCAAACATCCTGAACAATGCCACGGGCAGGAGTCTTATCATCCTCGACGAGATCGGCAGGGGCACGAGCACGTTCGACGGGATCAGCATCGCCTGGGCCGTCGCGGAATATATTCATATGAAGCTCGGAGCCAGGACCCTTTTCGCCACGCACTACCATGAGCTGACCGAGCTTGCTCTTACCCTGGACCGTGTGAAAAACTATACCGTGGCCATAAAGGAGTGGAACGACCAGATCATCTTCCTGCGCAGGGTCATGGAAGGCGCCGCCGACAAATCCTACGGCATACAGGTTGCGAGACTCGCCGGGCTGCCGGACGAGGTGATAGGCCGCGCCAAGGAAGTGCTCGCGAATCTTGAAAAGGCCGAGTTTAACGACATGGGCGAACCCGTGGTGGCGCATAAAGATCCTGTGGCGGGAGACGCGAGTAAGGAAGAAAAAGAAAAAGAGGCTCTCGAACCTCAACTCGGGCTCTTTGCGAGCAAAGAAGGGGCTCTTGCAAAGGAGATTGTTAACCTGAATCTCGACGCAATGACGCCGATCGAGGCGTTAAACAAGCTTCATGAGCTCAGGAAAAAGGCGGAGGATGAGTAGGAGGAAGCGGCGGTGCAAACGAACGATCACTCCGCGCGGCGAAACGAAGGAATTGCCCGCAAGTATCATGTCCGTTTCGAATCGGTATTTTCCCGTTGACACTCTTTATGCCTTCTGGTAGTATCTAACACGCGTTATCCGTACAAAAGTTTCGAAAGGAGTCGTATCGAAGATGCAGGTAATCTTGCGGGAAGATATAGAAAAATTGGGTAAGATCGGGGACATGGTCAAGGTGGCCGAGGGATACGGGAGGAATTACCTGGTCCCCAAGAAGAAAGCCATAGAGGCCACTCCCAAGAATGTCCGCGCCATGGAGCATGCAAAGAAGGTTGTTGCGGATCGTTTGCGCAAGCTGAAAAAAGAAGCTGCCGTGGACGCCGACAGGATCAAGACGCTTTCGATTACGATCAAGGCAAAGGTCGGCGAAGAGGGCAAACTTTTCGGGTCCGTGACCACTGCAGATATCGCCGAAGCCATGAAAGCCCAGGGTGTCGCGGTCGACAAGAGGAAAATCATGCTCGACGAGCCCATCAAACGGGCAGGCGATTACACCATAGCCGTTAAATTACATACCGACGTTACTGCGGACTTCAAAGTGTCGGTGGTGCCGGAGGAGTAACGCGTCAGCCCATTCCCAGCTATTGATATTTTTTGTGAAATTGATTTCCGGAGGCTGGTGCGTGCACCAGCCTCAGCTTTTTATATGTATCGCACGATCGAGGTTAACCATGTCAGTCCAGACCGAGGCCTCTCTTCAGAAACTCCCGCCGCAGAACATAGAAGCAGAGCAGATGGTCCTGGGCGCCGTCCTTATAGAAAACGACTCCATTAACAAAGTTGTAGACGTGCTTTCTTCCGAGGACTTCTACAAGGAGGCCCACCGGAGGATATTCTCCGTGATGCTCGACATGTTCGAGGCCCGTGAGACGATCGATCTGGTCACGCTGTCCGACGCCCTGAAGGGAAAAGGCGGTCTCGAAACCGTGGGAGGCGCGTCGTACCTCGCCTATCTGGTCAGCCTGGTCCCGACGGCGGCGAACATCAAAAATCATGCCCGGATCGTGCGCGAGAAGTCCATCCTGCGCAGGCTGATTCATACCGCTACGGAGATTATCACCAAAACATACGACGAGTCCCCCTCCATGGTGGGTGTTGACGAACTCCTCGATACAGCGGAAAAAAATATCTTCGAGATAACCCAGAGCAAGATCCGGAGCTCTTTTGTCCAGATGAAGGACATCGTGAAGAGCGGCTTTGAGACCATCGAGCGTCTCTATGAGCGCAAGGAGATGGTCACCGGTCTTCCGACGGGATTTTCGGATCTCGACAAAATGACGTCCGGACTTCAGCAAAGCGACCTCATCATCGTTGCCGGACGGCCGTCCATGGGAAAAACCGCCTTCGTTTTGAACATTGCGGCCCATTCGGCGATCGATCACGCGAAATCTGTGGCCATCTTCAGCCTCGAGATGTCGAAGGAACAACTTGTGCTGAGGATGCTGTGCTCCGAGGCGCGGGTGGACGCTCACCGCCTCCGGACCGGTTATCTTTCCGAATCCGACTGGCCCAAGCTCACCATGGCGGCCGGCAGGCTGTCAGAGGCGCCGATCTACATCGACGACACAGCGGCCATATCGGTGCTCGAGATGCGGGCGAAAGCGCGGAGGCTCAAGGCCGATCAAGGACTCGACCTCATTATCGTGGACTACCTCCAGCTCATGCGCGGGCGGGGAGATTCCGACAACCGCGAGCAGGAGATTTCGAATATCTCGCGCTCGCTCAAAGCGCTCGCGAAAGAACTTCAGGTCCCGGTCATCGCGCTCTCGCAACTCAACCGAGCCGTCGAGACGCGCGGCAAGGACAAACGGCCCATGCTCGCCGACCTCCGCGAATCCGGGGCAATCGAGCAGGACGCGGACGTGATACTATTTATCTACCGTGACGAAGTTTATAACAAGTGCGAGTGTTCCCATGA
>JAWOJY010000088.1:0-8296 GCA_033854515.1 Nitrospirota bacterium | reverse complement strand
AGTTCAACGAATTTGAAAACGTCCCCGCCCGCGCCGCAACCGAAGCAGTGGAATATCTGCTTGTCCGGGTTCACGCTGAATGACGGCGTCTTCTCCGCGTGGAACGGACAAAGACCCACGTGGTTCTTCCCCGTCTTCTTGAGGGACACATATCCGGATATGAGATCAACGATGTCGACACTGTCCCTGACCCGGCTTATGACATCTTCGGAGAACACGTTATTTTTTCAATTCCGCCACTGTCGCGCCTGCGCCGCCCTCGGCCGACTCGCCGGGCCGTACCCGGGAAACGAGCGGATGGGTTTTCAAAAAGTCCACGATCGCGGTCTTTAAAGCCCCGGTCCCCAGTCCATGGATGATCGTCGCAAAAGAACGGCCGCTGACCGCCAGTCTATTGAGATACCTGTCGACTTCGGTTATCGCTTCTGCGACATGTAACCCTACGACATTCAACCGGTCGGGGATGTCCGCATCGTTGCTCAAGACGGCTGACCAGCCGGGCGCCGCGCCTGCAGCCTGATCCGGGAGGACCTGCTCCATGGGCACGACCTCGTCAGCCCTAAGTTTAAGTTTTTTCCCGTTCACCTCGACTTCGAGCATGCCGGCCTGCGCCGTGAGCACCGTACCCGTCGTGCTGAACCGTGGAATCCTTACGCGCTCGCCTGCGCGCAGATCCGGCCGGGACGCAGGAAGGACATGCTGCTCGGACTCATCGGGCTTAAGCCGCCTGCCGAGCGCTTCAACTTCGGAAGCCGCCCTCTTCGCCTCTGCCTGATCGAGCGCCGGCGCGCGGGAAAGCTCCTTGAGTCTCTGCCTGAGCGCGGCGAGCACTTCACGGGCCTCGTCCCGTGCCTTTATTTTTACGGCTCCCGACTCTTCTCGTGCGGCCCGGAGCGACGCATCTGCTTCGGCCCGCATGCGCCGCGCAGCGTCGAGATCGTGCTCAAGAGCGAGTTTCTGCGACTCAATCTCCCGCGATTCCCGTTCTACCTGCTCCAGCAGTTTTTCGAGTCGCGCTTCGTCACGGCCCAGCCGCGCACGCGCGTCTTCGACCACCTCACGCGGAACGCCGAGTCTGGCGGCCATGCTCAGCCCGTAGCTGCGGCCCGGCCTGCCGGGAATAAAGCGGTACGTGGGCTCGAGCGTCGCCGGGTCGAACTCCATGGCCCCGTTCATCACACCCGCGGTCTGCGCGCCGAAAAGCTTCAAGACCGTATGGTGCGTGGTCGTAATCGTCATGCATCCCCGCTCCAGCAGTGCCTCGAGCACTGCAGCGCCGAGCGCTGCGCCCTCGGCCGGGTCCGTACCGGCGCCGAGCTCGTCGAGCAGGACCAAAGTATCATGACGAGCATGCTGCAAAATCTCGGCAAGCCTGCTCACATGCGAAGAAAAGGTGCTCAGGTCATGTTCCAGGCTCTGCTCATCGCCGATGTCGGCAAAGACCGACCCGAACACCGGCAGCTCGCTTCCCTCGCCGGCGGTCACCGGGAGACCGGCCTGGGCCATGAGACAGAGAAGACCGATGGTCTTCAGGACCACGGTCTTGCCGCCCGCATTCGGCCCGGAGATGATCATGACCCTGCTCTCTCCGCCGAGCTCGATTTCATTCGGTACGACCGACGACGCGCCGGCGCCCGGAGACCTCGATTTCCACAGGAGCAGGGGATGGCGGGCCCTCTTGAGTCTGATTCGATTCTCGACGGAGACCTCCGGAACGCTCCCGCCGTATTCCAAACCGAACCGCGCCTTGGCATAAACGACGTCTATTTCCGCAAGAACTACTAGATTGACCTCGATCGCGTCCCGTTCATCAGCAAGCAGCGCCGTAAGCCTTCTCAAGATGCGATCGACTTCGTCACGCTCTTCTATGCGGAGTTCCGCAAGCCTGTTGTTCTGCTCGAGCACTTCGAGCGGCTCTACAAAGAGCGTGGCGCGGGAGCTCGACTGGCCATGCACCACTCCCTGAAGGCCCTGACGAAAGTTCGGCTTGAGCGGAAGAACATACCGGTCGTCGCGAACGGTGATGACCGGTTCCTGGACCACCTTTGCGGAGCCGCTGTCCTGCATGATCCGGGAAAGGCGGTGCATGATCTCATCGCGGGTCCTGCCGATCTGCTTCCGGATTTTCCTCAGTTCGGGACTGGCCGAGTCTTTGACCTCGGCCTTGTCGTCGATTGCACCAAACACCTCATCCTCAAGGTGCTTGAGCGGCCTGAGTCCCGCTGCCTTTGCGCACAGGAGCGGCGCTCTTTGTCCTCTTCCCTGGCCTTCGACCCTCTGAAAAAAACTTTTTACCCGCCGGGCCGCGCCGAGCGTTACGGCTATATCAAAGAGCTGCGCTGGCGCAAGCAGGATACCAGCTGCCGCGAGTCGCTCAACCGGGGCGCGAACGTCCTTGATGTCGTTGAGCGGCGGCCGTTCGCCGCCTTTCATAAGCGCCGTGAGTTCCCTCGTTTCTTCGAGCCGGGTGACGACGGCGTCTATATCCGTGGCCGGGAGAAGTCCGGCGAGCGCCGCTTTACCGGGAGCAGATGCTGCATAGGCGGCGACAATCTCCCTTGTTTTATCGTATTCCAAAACCCTGAAAGTATGCTCGTTCATACACCACGGCCGCCGGCCTTACCGTCACGCGGGTCCGTTTGATCCTTTTGCATCCCGAACACTCAAGGGTCTGGAGGGAAATCCCGCTCTTCAAGCTTATCGAACAGCAGGTTCATGCCGAGCGTATCACTCGATATGAGGCCTGCGATGACGACGCGAAGGATGCTAAGAGCGCCTGAAGGCAACTCAAGACCATGTTGTCTGCTGGAGTGTGCAGGCAGAGAAACGGAATGTCGAGAAGACGCGCCGCATCCACGGGCTGAGTATGATTCACGGGCGGGAGGCTCCGCTCCACATCCTCCATCTGTTGCCGGGCTGGCTCTCGGCGACGTTGCTCGGCGCACCGAAACGGTGCAGGATGTCGGCCTGCATTTTCACAGAAGTTTGCACATGCGCGGCCTTCGGGATAGTGAGCGAGCATGAGACCGATGCCGGCGCCAATGGTCAGCTGGTCGGCGAGAAACAGTTCCGGCGTCTCAATATCGATTCCGACGAGGATTTTCTGCACGTCCCTGTCAGGGTCTCCGTACAGTATCCTGCTGTCGGCGTAAGGGTTCGTGAAATTTTCGATGTCGAACGTAGCCTTTTCTTCCGACTTCAGGTTCTCGTATGACTGGCGCGCTCCAAGGAGTTCGTTTTCGACAGCCGCCTGGCTCCGGGACTCGGCATCGATGCCGGCCCGTATCGCCAGTTCATAGAATTCTTGAAGTTTCACCGATGAGACTCCCGGAAACAATCAGGGGGCCGCGCTCCCTATGGCCCCCTCTCCCGATACCGTGTCGTACCCGATTACGTATCTTCGAATATGGAATATCAGCTCAGCGCCTGCTTCACAAGCTCGCTGACCAGCTTTCCGTCGGCGCGCCCGGCCACCATTGGCATGAGCGCCTTCATTACCTTCCCCATGTCCTTGGCCCCTCGAGCGCCTGTCTGAGCTACGGCTTCGCGGACCTTGGCCTCAATTTCCTCGCGCGTGAGTTGAGGCGGCAGATAGGCTTCGAGTATCCGAAGCTCCGTCGTTTCCTTGTCCACTAGGTCCTGCCGTCCACCCTTTGCGAACTGCTCGATGGAATCTTTCCTCTGCTTGATCAGGGAGTGCACGGTCTCTATCACTTCTTCATCGGTAAGCGGCCGCCGTTTGTCGATCTGTTTGTTCTTGAGCGCTGCGCTCAGCATCCGCAGGGCGGAAACCTTGTCTTTTGCGCCGGCCTTGAGGGCCTCTTTCGTATCAGCGTCGATCTTCTCTTTTAATCCCATACAGCCCTTCCACACTGTGAGGTTATTTGGAAAATTGCATGAGGCAACCCCCGGGATGCGCTTCAGCTCTGCCTGAAAATGCGGGCCGACTTCGCGGCCTTTTTCCTGGCGGCCAGGGCCTTTTTCTTGCGCTTTACACTCGGCTTCTCATAGTGCTCTCTCTTCTTGACTTCGGAAAGCACGCCTTCTTTCTCGATGCTTTTCTTGAATCTCCGGAGTGCGGCCTCAAAGGACTCGTTCTCTCGCAATCTTATGCAAGGCACTTGATCATACACCCCCCCTCTTGTTGTATGTAATTGTTAAATAAGTATTATTATAAAAATTTTTCTGGAACTTTCTGCGGTCCGAATAGTAAATCATCCGACCGAATCAACGGTTTTACCGTCAGGAGCTTAAATCATAAAATTAACAACTCTGGTTTTGAATGTCAAGAGAAAATTAAAAGAAATTTCAGATAGTTTCATCTAATACGCGAGGTTTAATAAACGAGGGTGCTGCAGACCCCGCTTCCCGTGAGCGAACTCTGGCTGCTACAGGTATGAGATATCAACTCCGGTACGAGGCGTTTATCTTTACGTATTCATAAGACAGGTCGCACGTCCAGACCGTGGCCTCTGCCTTGCCCTTATGAAGATCAACGGCGATCTGAACATCGCGCTGCTTGAGCGCAAGGGTGGCGTCACGTTCGGCATGTTTCCCCTGTCCGAGTCCCTTTTCGACGATCTTCGTCTTGCCGATATAAATGTGCGTTCTGACTTCGTCCATGTCCACTCCGGAATAGCCGAGCGCCGCCATGATCCGTCCCCAGTTCGGGTCTTCGCCGAATAGGGCTGTCTTGACCAGATTTGATCTCGCCACGGTCATCGCGGCGCGCTTTGCTTCAACAGGATTCTTCGCGCCACGCACCGTGATCTCCACGAACTTCGTAGCGCCCTCGCCGTCGCGCACGACTTGATGGGCCAGGGAGCGTGCGACTGTGTCGAGGCACATCTGAAATTTTTTCATGTCCTTGCTGCCGGCAGAGGGCTTCTTGTTCCCAGCCGCCCCGTTCGCCATGCAGAGCACCATGTCGTTCGTGCTCATATCGCCGTCGACCGTGATATTGTTAAACGATTTATCCGTAGATACGAGCAGAGCCTTTTTGAGCGCCTGCGCAGGGATAAGTGCGTCGGTCACGATAAAGCAGAGCATGGTGGCGAGGTTCGGATGGATCATGCCCGAACCCTTTGCTATGCCTGCAACGGTGATCGTCCTGCCGCCGATTTCTTCCTGCACCACGCAAAGCTTCGGATAGATATCCGTCGTCATGATGGCCTCGGCGGCCTGCTCCCAGCCCGTCGGCGAAAGGAGCCCTGCGGCCGTGGAGATGCCGGTCGCCAGTTTCGGCATGGGCAGAAATCCGCCGATCACGCCGGTCGACGCAACGTACACGGCGTCCGGCTTGGTGCCGAATTCCCGCGCCGCGATCTCGGCCGTGGCGCGCGTGTCAGCAAATCCCTGCTTGCCCGTGCACGCATTGGCGCAGCCGCTGTTCGCGATGATGACCCGTCCCTTGCCAGACCGTGCCCGCTCCATGTCGAGCACCACCGACGCGGCCTTCACCCGGTTCTTCGTAAAGACGCCAGCTGCCGTTGCGTCGCGGTCTGAGTAGATTATTGCAAGATCTTTCTTTCCGTTTTTTTTGATCCCGCAGTGGATGCCCCAAGCCTTAAACCCCGTCACGGTAAAACTTTTGGTATCCAATATCCTCATCATTCAACCCCTGTCAGCAGTAAGTGAATTACGGCGATTACGGGAATATCCCGGAGAATTTCAGGCCTTCCGTCTCCTCAAAGCCCATCATCAAGTTCATGTTCTGAACGGCCTGTCCCGAGGCGCCCTTAACAAGGTTGTCGATGGCCGTAATCACAACTGCCCTCTTCGTGCGGGAATCCGCCATCACTCCGATGTCGCAAAAATTGGAACCTCGCACGTTCCGCACGTTCGGAAACTGGCCCGCGGGCAGTATCCGCATAAAAGGCTCGTCCACATAGAACTCCTCGTACAAGAGGCGAAGCGTCGCCGTGTCCGTTTCGCCCGTAAGGCGTGCGTAGATCGTGCTCAGGATTCCCCGATTCATCGGAATGAGATGGGGAGTGAACGAGATAACGGTCTTTACGCCGGCAAGGACGGTAAGTTCCTGCTCGATCTCGGGCGTGTGGCGGTGGTTTCCTATTTTGTAGGCCATCAGGCCTTCATTCACTTCCGGGTAATGGTGCGAAATCGACGGATTGCGCCCTGCTCCGGAGACCCCCGACTTCGAATCGATCACGATGCTTCCGAGGTCGATCATGCGGTTTTTGATAAGCGGTGCAAGCCCCAAGATGGCGCCCGTAGGATAACACCCAGGATTCGCAATAAGCGATGCTTTTTTGAGTTCCTCACGATGCAGCTCCGGCAGGCCGTAGACCGCGTGTTTAAGGAGTTCGGGATACTGGTGTCTGTGCTCATACCATGTTTCGTACACTGTCGGATCGGCGATCCGGAAGTCTGCGGAAAAGTCGACCACCCTGGCTCCGAGCTTATGAAGGTTATATGCGGCTTCCTGGGCGGTCTTGTGGGGAAGCGCCAGAAAGGCCACGTCCGACTTCTTTGCAATCGACTCAGGCTCAAAGGCCTCGCACACGAGATCCGTCAGCCCCAGGAGATGGGGAAAGATCGAGGCGAGCGGCTGCCCGGCCGACCGTTCCGAGGTCACGGCCCTGACCGTTACCTTCGGATGGTTGAGAAGTATCCGCATAAGCTCGCCGCCGGTATAACCGCTCGAGCCTACGATTGCTATGTTCAATTTTCCTTTGCCCATACGTTCGCTTTACTGCTGCTTCCTCCGCGAAAATGCGGTCAGCCGGGACTCTCGGGATTAATAAAAAAGGGAAGGCATTTTACCTTCCCTTGCGCAGACAGTAACAAAGACATGTATTCATGCCGCTTCTCTGCATCTGTAGCATCTGATCCGCGTGCTGCGTCGCCGCCTTTACGAAAGGGTACGGTCCGCATGACAGCGTACGGCCAGGTGATGAGACGCAGCCTCAATCGTCTGCTCACTGCGGCCAGCAGCCCAGACATCGGGCAGTACCGATTATCTCTTCGAGAACTGAAACCGCGCGCGGGCGCCCTTTTGGCCGTACTTCTTCCGCTCTTTGACCCTGGGGTCCCTGGTCAGCAAACCTTCTTTACGCAGTTTGCTCTTCGACTCGGTATCCACCGCAAGCAGGGCCTTTGATATGCCGTGCCTGATAGCGCCCGCCTGGCCAGAAGCGCCGCCGCCGAGAACGCTCACGAGCACGTCGAACTTGTCGGCCGTACCGGTCACCTCGAACGGCTGGCGAATGATCATTTTGAGCACGTCTCTGCCGAAATACAGGTCGATGGGCCGGTCGTTGACCGTTATCTTGCCGCTGCCGGGCATCATCCACACCCGAGCTATTGAATTCTTTCTCTTACCTGTCGCGTAATACCGTGATACTGTTGCCGCTGACATCAAAGCCCTCCGTAAATACTATTACTCTTGTGAATAATTTTTTCTCTTGGCCGTTTATGCCTTCATCTCAACAGGCTGCTGCGCGCTGTGCGGATGTTTCTCGCCGGCGTAGATCTTCAGCTTGTTGAGCATCTGCTTGCCCAGCCTGCTTTTAGGGAGCATCCCCTCGACCGCTTTTTTGATCACGTCTTCGGGTCTGGTTCTCATGAGCGTGCCCGCTGTCACCGACTTCAAGCCGCCGGGATATCCGGAATGGCGGTAATAAGTTTTCTGATCGAGCTTTTTGCCGGTTAAGTGGACCTTGTCGGCGTTTACGACGATTACGAAATCGCCGGTGTCCACATGGGTAGTATAAATCGGTTTGGTCTTTCCCTTGAGCACCGAGGCAATGGTCGAAGCTAGCCTGCCTAACGTTTTGCCGTTGGCATCAACAACAAACCATTTTCGTATAATGTCTTCTTTTTTGGCTGAATAAGTACCCATAATTTCGATGTCTCCGCTTCATCAATTTTTATATTAAGAAATGTGACTATAAACAATTTCATGTGGTTTGTCAAGCGTTTTTCTACTGATTTTTCGCGGTTTCGTGTTACTCCGTTACTCCCCGCAGAGTCAGAATGCCGAAGCCCATGGATATCCCATCCTTGCTGGGATAAATATGCGCTGAGTAAGGTTTTGATTTTAAAGCAAATATAAAATATTGGACGCAAAAAAGGCGGTGATTTTCGACCGCCTAAGCCCAATGAGCTGGTTCATAATTTTTTTATTTCTATTTCGTGCGTTGCACCGGGTTACGACTTCACCTCGGCCGCCTTTTTCTGACGCAGGGCCGCCGGTGCGGAGACCGCGTAACCGAGAACCGTGCCGATCAGGCCGCCCACCACGATGCTGACCGCCGCCGTGCAGGCGATCCCGACC
>JAWOJY010000087.1:0-5003 GCA_033854515.1 Nitrospirota bacterium | reverse complement strand
ACGTCGCTGATCTCAAGGCCGCGAGCTTTCCTTCCCTCTCTCAACATACGGCCAACATCGCTCATCTTTCCCCTCGGAGATGATTTACATCACGTCAGGACTCACGGGATGCGATTTCCCAGTGAAGTCCAGACCAACGATAT
Source organism: Nitrospirota bacterium (assembly GCA_033854515.1). Taxonomy (GTDB): domain Bacteria; phylum Nitrospirota; class UBA9217; order UBA9217; family UBA9217; genus JAWOJY01. Next base: position 4,860 of record JAWOJY010000087.1, on the reverse strand, counting down.
TCGTAACCCGGCAGAAGCTGCTTTCTGCCCGGCTATGTTCAAGCCGGTTAATTTCTCAGACGAGGAGTGAAAGACTTTACACCAATTCTCGACCATGAAAGAGCCCGCTGCCTTGACAAAAGGGCTCTGATTCTTCAAAAAAAAGGTAAAGATCAGCAAGACCGCGAAGGAAATGATACCAAGAGAAGGGACAGGTTCCATGATGGCTGTAACTTTTTTCTTCTAACATAAGTCTTACAAAAAAGCAACATAAAGTTTTAATTTTAGACCAGAAATTTTGGTCAATTTTTACAAACCAAAGGCAGAGGAGGGCACTAAACTGCGGCGCGTGTGAGGAATTTTCACCTCGCTTGCTTTCTTACCCCGCCAGGAAGCGGCGGGCATCGGTTCCGTTTGCTTCATTCTATACGTCCGTCACTGGTTTGACATCCTTCGGCTACAGGCAGTACAATTGAAATAGTAAAGTTCGACGGCAATGCGTGAACAATCTTGCCAAGACGGAAAGGAATGTCCGGTATTCTCATCATTTTTACGGCGGTCGCTTCATGTAAAGTTTGTACGGTCCGTTCGGCAATTGTGGAAAATGGAGGTGGCCCATGTTCGGTAAACGCATTACGCTGTTCAAGCTGTTCGGGTTCGAAGTGCGCATTGACCTGAGCTGGCTGATACTCGGTCTGCTCATTACCTGGTCCCTGGCCAAGGGGATTTTCCCCTTCCAGTACAAGAACCTCGCCCTGGCGACCTACTGGTGGATGGGTGTCGCAGGCGCAATCGGCATCTTCATGTCCATCGTATTTCATGAACTCTGTCATTCGCTCGTAGCACGACGGTTCGGACTCCCCATGCGCGGGATTACCCTGTTCATCTTCGGAGGCGTAGCGGAAATGGAGGACGAACCGCCCAGCGCAAAGGCGGAATTCCTCATGGCCATAGCCGGACCCGCATCGAGCGTTGTTCTGAGCCTTGTTTTTTATATCATTCTTTCCGTAAGCAGCGGCGTTCTGATAGTCCCGGTGCACGGCGTGCTCGGTTATCTCGCGATCATCAACCTCGTGCTCGCAATATTCAATCTGCTGCCCGCCTATCCGCTCGACGGCGGGCGGGTATTGCGCTCGATTCTGTGGCGGTGGAAGAAAAACATGCGCTGGGCCACCCGCGTGGCCTCGCAAATCGGGTCCGGGTTCGGCATCATCCTGACGTTCTACGGGCTTTTGAACGTGCTTTTCGGTAATTTCATCGCGGGCATATGGCAGGCGATGATAGGGATGTTTTTGCGGACTGCCGCGCTGTCGTCCTACCAGCAGGTCCTGATGCGCAAGGCGCTCGAAGGGGAGACTGTCGAGCGTTTCATGGAAAAGAACCCGGTAACCGCTCCTGCATCCATTTCCATCAAGGACCTTGTGGAAAAATATATCTATACGTATCATTACAAGATGTACCCCGTTGTCGACGACGGAAATCTGCTCGGCTGTATCACGACCCGCCGGGTGAAGGAGATACCGCAAGAGCAGTGGGGCGGCCGAACCGTGGGCGAGAGCCTCGTACAGTGCAGCATGGACAACGCGGTTTCTCCGAATGTGGACGCCATGAAGGCCCTGTCGATCATGAACAGAACGGGCAACAGCAGGCTCATGGTTATTGACAAGGACCGGCTCGTCGGCATCATCACGCTCAAGGACATCATGGGTTACCTTGCCGTCAAGCTGGACCTGGGCGGTAAGGAGGAAAATGACTGACGGCCGAAACTCACCGAGAGTGTGTGAGGGGTAGATAGTGTGTGAGGGGTAGATCCAGAAAAATAGAAACTTTATGGTCTTCGTGGCGAATAGACGTTCAAATTTCGGCGGTGTCGTGTCGATATTACGGCCGTAAGCGTCTTGTGCGGAGGGATTGGATGGAAGGAAGGAGAGTGCGCGACAGCAGCGTCACGATAGCGCAGGTGATGATACCGCAGGACGCGAACCCCGCGGGGAACGTCCACGGCGGCGTGATCATCAAGCTCATCGATACGGCAGCCGGTGTCGTGGCGAGCAGGCACGCGCGGTCGAACGTGGTAACAGCCTCCGTCGACCGGCTGGATTTTCATCATCCCGTGTTCATCGGCGACCTTCTTTTCTTTAAAGCCAGCCTGAACCTTGTCGGCAGAACGTCCATGGAAATCGGAGTCAGGGTGGAAGCAGAGAACGTTTTGACCGGCGAAGTGAGGCACACGGCGTCAGCCTATCTCACCTACGTTGCACTGGACGGAAGCGGGAGGCCCCATGAGGTCCCGCCGCTTATTCTCGAAACCGAAGAGGAGACACGCCGCAACCGTGAGGCCAAAGCGAGAAGGGAAACGCGTCTCGCCGAAAGAAAAAAAGAACGAGAAGGCCTGCCGGAAATTGCCCGAAATCCGTGAACAGGCTTCCGGACCTCGAACAGTTCATCAATAGAGAAGTTTCTTCCAACTCAAGGTCCGTCCCGGCCTTCGGGGACTGGAGTTTTCCGGTCTGCCAAAAAGCCCTTTTTGCTCTTTATCTCTTTGTTGAAATCCCTTATACTTCTTGACGTTGAAACCGCGTCTTATATTGGAGTTGTGTTCTCAACATATCGTGCGGAAAAGGAGGGCGAAGCTCTACGTGAGTACCCTGGAGCGCATTAAAAAACTGTTTCTCGAAAACTTCGACTTTCAGGAGGAACGGCTGAAGCCGGCAGCGACCATCGAGAGTCTCGGCCTCGACTCGCTGGATAAGGTGGAATTCGTGTTCGCCCTCGAGAAGGAGTTCGACGTCAAGATTCCTGACCGTGAAGTCACGCTCGATACCATTCAAGACATGATCGAAGTCATCGACAGGCTGATCGCCGAGCAGCGCGGCGAAAGGTCATGACAGGGGTGCGCTGATGGGGCGTGTTGCCATTACAGGGATGGGGATTATCTCGCCTGTTGGAAACACCTGTGAGGACTTTTTTAACAACCTGGCGGCGGGAAAATCGGGGATCAGGAGGCTGTCATCGGATCTCGACGGCCGGCTGTCCGTTAAAATCGCCGCAGAGGCGGACTTCAAGGCCGAGGAGCACTTCCCGAAAAAAATTGCGCGGACGCTTGACAGAACCACCCAATTTGCGGTGGCCGCCGCCGCACAGGCGTGGAAAGACGCTGGAATCAAGCTTACGGAGGACGAAAAGAGGCGAAGCGGGGTGTATCTGGGCACCGGGATGGGAGGAGCGCGGACCCTTGAAGACTCTTATGTCCAGCTTTTTAAACAGAATGCCCGGAGGGTGCATCCGCTCACCGTGGTCATGGTTATGAATAACGCCGCCGCCTCCCACATTTCGATCGAATACGGCCTGAAGGGCCCCTGCCTTACCTTCTCCACCGCCTGCTCGTCCTCGGCCGTAGCGATCGGTGAAGCCTTTCATCAGATCAAGCATGGTTATGCCGATATCATGCTTGCCGGGGGCGCCGAATCGCTCCTCACCTTCGGGATTTTCATGAGCTGGGAGTCGATCGGGACCCTGGCGCTCGAAGCGGACGATCCGTCGACATCATGCAGGCCTTTCTCAAAAGACCGGACGGGATTTGTTCTTGGAGAGGGGGCGGCGGTCCTGGTTTTAGAGTCTCTTGAGCGGGCGATGAAACGCGGGGCCCATATCTATGGAGAGGTGGCCGGTTACGGTTCAACGGCAGACGCCTCACATATTACCAAACCCACCGTGGAAGGCCAGGCGCTGGCCATGGAGGCTGCGCTGGCGGAAGCCGGAATGCATCCGAAAGAGATAGATTATATTAACGCTCACGGTACGGCTACGGTGCAGAACGATGTCGTAGAAACACAAGCAATCAAAAAAGTATTCGGTAAGAGGGCCTACGATATTCCCATCAGCTCTACGAAGTCGATGCATGGCCATCTCCTGGGCGCGGCCGGGGCAGTGGAACTCGTTGCCGCAGTTCTCGCTCTTAAGAACCGGACGGTCCCGCCAACGGCAAACCTGATGATGCCCGATCCTGAATGCGACCTCGACTACGTGCCGGAGAAGGCCAGAGCGGGACTGGATCTTAAAATGGTCATGTCGAACTCTTTCGCCTTCGGCGGTACAAATGCCGTGCTCATCGTAAAGAAACATGAGTGAGCCTGAAAAAGATATGAAGGGCTCTCACGGACGGCCATCAACCACAAATTTTTTCCAATACAGCATCATGCTTGCCCTCCAGAGACTATAGTTTCATAAAGCTCCGCATGACATCTCACATTCGATCACTTCACCGATAACCATGAGCCTATTTTATTAACTTGTTCCCCTCTTTTTCCGCTTTGATTGACAACTCACCTGACCGGATAAATAATTGAACTAGAAATGCAGTTTGACGGAGGTAAGCAAAATGAAGAAGTATCTGAAAATAACGAACGGAACACGGGTTCCGCTCTTTGCCGTTGGGTTGCTTTTTTTGAGCATTGTGATCGTGTCGTGCGGAGGCGGATATGGTGGCGGCGGAGGTGGTGGAGGCGGAATGCTGGGGTCCTTTAGCCTGTCGATGCCTGCCAATGGAGCAACGGGAGTATCGTTAACGCCCACGCTCACCTGGACAGCATCAGCAGGGGCAAATAGTTACACCGTGCAGATTAAAGAAAGTTCAGTGATGAATTATTCAGCATTCCCGTCGGTGACGGGAACAAGTCTCACGGTGACGACGCCGCTTGCAGCGAACACGATGTATGATTGGCAGGTCATGGCTGACGGCATTTATGGGACGATAACAGCCGGCCCCTTTTCATTTATGACAGGCACAATGTAGCCCAGAGAAAAAATGGGATCATATGCCAGCGAGCATGCCTGCAAGCAGAGAAAAGGAGTTGCATTCCGCCGGATTGATTATAGCCG
>JAWOJY010000086.1:0-15646 GCA_033854515.1 Nitrospirota bacterium | reverse complement strand
CTCGGACCACAAACAGGTCCGTGGCGCGCAGGCGTCGGGGGGGGCGTCGTTAAGCGGCCATGGCCACTTCCGCTGTCTCCCTGACCTGGAAGCGATCGACGGTTTCGCGGAGTTTCTTGGCCTGTGTTGCGAGCTGGTCGGCGGAAGCCGAGAGTTCGGTCGAGCTTGATGCGTTCTGCTGGATCATATCGCGGATTCGTTCGATGGATTTGACGACCTGCTCCACTCCTGCAGACTGCTCTTCGGCAGATGCGCTGATGTTCTGCGTTAGCTCGTTCAGGACCGCAATCGCCTTGATGATCTGATCGCCGCCCAGGGCTTGTTCATTCGTTGCGATGCCGATCTCTGTGCTGTAGCGGGCAACTTCTTCAACGGAGTCTTGGATGTGCACGAGCGTGTTCGTCACGTCCGTGCGGCCCTGACTCAACTCTGTCTGGACGCTGACGAGACTGGTATCCATGTGCTTCACGGCGTTCTGCGCCTCTTTCTGTATGCCTTTAATGAGGTCGTTGATTTCCCTTGTAGAGACGGCGGAGCGCTCGGCAAGCTTGCGCACCTCGTCGGCAACCACGGCGAAGCCGAGGCCCTGATCTCCCGCCTTCGCCGCCTCGATCGCGGCGTTCAGAGCGAGAAGGTTCGTCTGTTCTGCAATATCGTCGATCACTTCGACGATGCGGCCGATGTCTTCGATCTTAGAGCCGAGCGCAATCACCGTGTCGGCGACCCGCTTGATCGCCTTGTCGATTTCCTCCATGCCCGCAGCGGATTTATCCACCGCCTGTCTACCCTTATTCACCGCGTCACGCGACTTCTGGGAGATTTCCACGAGTCGCTTCACGTTTTCCGCAACGCGTTTTATCGACACGATCATCTGTTCGACCGACGACGATGTTTCGTTCACGGAGGCTGCCTGCGACTGCGTGTTCTTGGCAACGCTCGCCGTATTCGCAGCCATCTCGTGCATAGTCGCCGTTATTTCTTCGATTGCCGCCGCCGAGTTCTCATTGCTTTTCGATGCCTCGTCGGCCATGGACGCGAGCTGTGCGCTCGCCCCGGCGATTTCCTGTGAGTTTTGGCGTACACGGACGACGATGTCTTGAAGCCCCGTCGTCATTTTCTGGAATGACTGACCGAGGTAATCACGGTCCGAACGTTTTGATATCTCCTTGCGGAGCTCGCCCTGCGAGATTTCGCCTGCCGCTTCACCAATGCTCTTGAGGTACTCCGACATCTCGTTGAAGCTTTCCATGAGTATGCCGACCTCGTCCTTTGAAGAGGCCTCGATTTTTTGGAATATTTCGCCTTGGGCGACCTTCCGGGAAATTTCCGTCAGCCGCGCTATCGGCTTCAGAATGATCTTCCGGGAGGACATGAAAAGCGATGCTCCCAGGATCAATGCCACGATCAGATTGACCGCGAGAATATATAAAACGGTCGTGGCGATCTGACGGCTGATTTTGTATTCGGACAGGCCCAGGGTGACTTTGCCGAGCGTCTCGCTCTCGATGGCAATGGGAGTAGAATATTCTACTACAGCACCCGCCTTCTTGATCGCCGCCACGACGTCCATCATATCGCTGTTTTTTGGCAGGGACGATGCGATCGCCTTTATCTCCGGGGCCTGGTAGTCGATGCTGGCGTTAAGCGTCGTCAGCGCCTTTCCATCCCGGTCCTGGATGATCGCGTATGACACCTCCGTGTCCTTGTTCACCTCTTTGACGATGTCGTCAAGCTGTACAAAGTCCTTTGTGAGCAACGGGTCTTTACTGAGCTTTGCCATGTACGACCCTAGGCTGTCCCCCTTGGCCAAGAGCGACTGCTTCAGCATCTCACGCTCGTTCCGGGCGATAAGCACACTTGCGGCAAGCGCCGTCACGATTACGATGACAAACATGACGCCGAGAAATTTAAATTGGATGCTCGTTTTTATTTTCCGCTTGATCTCAGAAATAGCCATACAACCCCCGTCATGCATAAATATTTATTTGATAGCGCGCGTTATCGTCCCGAGAAAAGCAGGCGAAACGTCGCAATATGATGATGACCGTCGGCGCCGCGATTGATTATAGACAGGATAATCAGCTAAATGTGTATGATCTAGCAATTTATTTGCCAAGGTTATTTTCGTTATTTTACAATGCATTATATTAATACGCTCAGACAAGGTAAGTCGAATTTCGAACGAGCCCTTGCGGGCAATACCATGTTAAATAAAGTTAAAACTTTGAAATTATGAGCATTTTGTTGTGTCCAGTTTTCGACTCATTGATGGAATCTGGCGTCGGTGAACCTTGCCTTGGTCTCTCATCGGGGTGAACCGCATTCCGTGCACGGCGTAAATGGTTTTTATGCATTGAGGGATCATAAAAAACCTATTTCGCGTTTTTGTTTTTGAATAGATGTGGTTGGAGGTGTTTGATGGCGGTATGACGCCATAGGGTGCTCTGCGGCCGGGATGGTCAGAAGTGTTCTATGAGCGCCGCCGCGAGCAGGGGAAACATGAGCTCGTGGTGACCGGTGATCGAATAGCCCCTGCCGCCGCCCTGCGTAGGTCTACGCACGACGTTCGTGTTCGGGCGGTAATGCTGGACGAAGTCCATGTTCACGGTGGTGAAGTTCTGGAGGGTATGGCCGAGGTTTCTGCAGAGGGTCACGGCTTTGAGGAATATTTCGGGAAGAAGCACTGCGGAGCCGAGGTTTATGTAAACGCCCCCCTCGAGGTCTGCAACGAGCGAACAAAACGTAAGAAAGTCCTTCCCGGCCGCCTGTCCAGTCGCTTGACCGTCGAACGACGGGTGCATGTGAATGATGTCGGTTCCGATCGCGACATGCACCGTCACGGGGACCCCGAGCCGCGCGCCTGCAGCGAGCAGGCTCTTGTCCTTGTAGGGGAAACTGCCGGCCTGGATCATGCGGCCGACGGCCGTGCCGATGCCTGCGCCCACCGCCGAGCGGATCGCCCCGTTGATCATGCTGCCGGTCTCCTCGGCCATGCCGAAGGCCCCGGAGAGGATTTCCTTGTCCACGTCTTCAGACGTCTGGCCGATCAGGGCGAGTTCGAAATCATGGATGATTCCAGCTCCGTTCAGCGACAGGCTCGTGACGATGCCGCGCTCCATCAGATCAATGATGATCGGGTTCAGCCCAACCTTGATCGAGTGCGCGCCCATGCCGAGCATCACCGGCCGTTTGTCTTCCCGCGCCTGGACGACGGCCGCGACTACCTCTTTGAAATGTTTGGCCGCCAGAATGCTGGGGAGTGATGAGAAGAAGTCCTTGAAGCTCCTCCCCTTTTCATGGGGTCGAGAAAAGTCGTTTTGTTTGACCTTGCTTTGACGACCTTTAACGGAATAGGTTTTTATTTTCGAGAGATCGATGTCTTTCATAAATTGGGGTGCAGCGTCGCAAGCTGTGATTGTTATTCACAAGCAGTGTTTATTGGGAGCGTCCGAACAGTTCTTCATCCACCATCTGACAAAGCGTGTGTCCCAGGGTGATATGCGTTTCCTGTATTCTGGGCGTATGTTTTGTCGGCACGACGAATGCGTAGTCCGCAACCTGCGCAAGCTTACCGCCTGTGCCGCCGGTCAGGGCGACGGTCTTGATCCCGTTCTTCTTTGCCATTTCGACCGCCTTCAGGACGTTGGGAGAGTTGCCGCTCGTGCTGATGGCGATCACCACGTCGCCCTCGTGTCCCAGGGCGGCAAGCTGCTTCGAGAATACCTGAACGTAATCATAGTCGTTGCTGATGCTCGTAAGCACGGCGACGTCGGTATTCAGCGCGATCGCAGGAAGCGGCGGTCGCTCCATGAGAAAGCGGTTGACGAATTCCGCGGCGATGTGTGACGCGTCCGTCGCGCTCCCTCCGTTACCGAAGAGGATGATTTTCTTTCCTTCACGGAACGTCTGCGCAATAAGCTGGACCACCTCGGCGATCTTGTCGGCGTTCTCCCTGGCAAAACGGACTTTGGTCTGCGCGCTATCCTCGAATATTTTTATGATGCTCTCTTTCATGCTGCAATCCGGTAAAGTGTTATTATATGACACGGCATAAAAATGTCAAGGCGAAAAGCCTGACGGCATACGCCGCTTAGAACATGGCGCAGAGGGCCTACTCGGGTAAAAAACATTTTTTAATTATCAAATTTTTTGAAAAGATTTTTTACTTTTCTGCGCTGTTGAGAAGTCCGCCGCCCAAAAAATCTGCTAGCATTCCGAACTCCTTTACGCTCAAGGTCTCGGCACGACGGCCGGGGTCAATACCCGTTTCCCGGAAAACCGCTTCCATTTTCTCTTGCGAAACCCCGAGTTGCTTCAGTGCGTTGCGGAGCGTCTTTCTGCGCTGCGAGAAGGCCGCCTTGACTACACGCAGCAAAAAGTCTTCGCTCTTGACCCTAACCGCCACACGGTCCAGTACGCGAAGCGTAATGATCATCGAGTCGACTTCGGGCTTCGGCGTGAACGCGCCTGCTGGGACGATGAATTCTATTCTCGGTTCCGTATAAAATTGTACGAGAACCGAGAGATAGCCGTACTCTTTTCCTCCCGGCGCCGCCGCTATGCGCTCCGCGACCTCTTTCTGGAGCATGAGAGTCAGGCTTGTAAACTTCTCGCGAAACCGGATGAGTCTCTGAATGATGGGCGTCGATATGTAGTACGGCAGGTTGGCCACGACTTTCCATGTGCCGTCGAGCGTTCCATAAGGGTAGTCGAGAGCGTCCATATTGACCAGTTCGAGGTTCTTCGCTTCGCGAAATTCTTTTCGCAGATGTTCGATCAGACGTTCATCGAGTTCAACGGCCAGAACTTTCCCCGCCCTTTCCGTCAGAACGCGTGTCAGATGGCCGAGCCCTGGTCCGATCTCGATCACCTGGTCCCCGGGACTTACTTGGGCCGCGTCGGCGATTTTTTTAAGATAATAGGGGTCCTTCAGAAAATTCTGACCCAGCGATTTCTTTGCGCGGATGCGGCTTCCGTTCATAGTGGTCCTGATCTGAATGAAAGAAGGTGATCAGATCCTTTAAATCCGGTGATCCTGTCATCGTGTCCGTTTTTTCCGGCCGGATTGCTATACCTGCATTCTCGGGTCGAGTCTGTCGCGCAAGAAATCACCGAGAATATTGAAGGCGATCACCGTAATGCTTATTGCAAGTCCCGGAAATACCACCATCCACGGCGCGGAGTTGATGTAGGCGCGGTTCAGGCTGATCATCGATCCCCACGTGGGGGTGGGCGGCTGCACGCCGAGCCCGAGAAACGAGAGCGCGGCCTCGAGCAGGATGAACCCGCCTATGCGCAGACTGCCGGCAACAAGGATCAGGGGGAGTGCGTTCGGCAGGATGTGTTTATAAAGTATCCGGGCCGGAGAAGCGCCGAGCGCCCGCGATGCCTCGATATAGGTCTGCTCCTTGAGCGAGAGCGTGACACCGCGGACGAGCCGGGCGAACCCGGCCCAGCCCACCAGCGTGATCGCAAGCATCGACGAGGTGAGCCCCGGCGTCATGACCGCGCTGATGCCGATGGCGAGCAAGAGGCTCGGAAAGGCAAGAAAGATATCGAATATCTGTGAGAGGATCGCATCCGCTCGGCCGCTGAAATATCCCGCAATGAGCCCGAGAACGATGCCGATGCAGAGGGACAGAGCTGCCGCGATGATGCCGACGGCAAGTGATATCCTCGCGCCGTACACAAGGCGCGAGAGTATGTCCCTGCCCTTGCTGTCCGTGCCGAGCAGGTGCACAGCGCTCGGCGGCTGCCTCAGGCTGTCAAGGTCCATGGCGAGCGGGTCGAAAGGAACGAGAAAAGGACCGATCACGGCCGTGAGCACAAGCGCCACGAGAATTACAGCGGCTATCATTGCCGATGTGTTCGAAGTCAGGTCTTTAAGCGTTATATTCTTCAGCATGATTTACGGGCCTGTCCAATGATTACGGTCGCTTCGCTCATTACGACTCACGGGATGTGTTGCTCGTACGCGATTGATCCTTTACCGACAAACAAAAACGGACCTTTTTAAAGGCCTTGACTCGGCATACGGGCGTGGCCCTCAAAACTCGGACAATATATACGGCCGAGATCACGCCCGACTCTTTACCCTCACCCGCGGGTCGAGGATGTGGTATGAAACGTCCACCAGCAGGTTGATGCTCACGAAGACCACGGCCCCGAAGAGCACGACGCCCATGATGACCGGATAATCCCGCTTCATGATCCCGTCGAGCGCATAGCGGCCGAGCCCGTCCCAGCCGAAGATGGTTTCAGTGAGCACCGCGCCGTTCAGGTACGATCCCAAATCGAGGCCGATGAGTGTGACTACCGGAATGAGCGAGTTTTTGAGCGCGTGCTTGAGCACGACCGCTGCCTCAGGAAGCCCTTTTGCCCGCGCTGCGGCCACATAGGGCTGTGAGAGCGACTCAAGCATGGATGAGCGCGTCACGCGCGCGATATAGGACAGGGAGAATGTACCGAGCGTTACGGCCGGCAGGATAATGTATGCGGGATTGCCGCCGCCCATGCCCGAGGGCGGAAGCCACCGCAGATAGAGCGCAAACACGAGCATGAGCGCAAGCCCGAGCCAGAACACGGGAATGGAAATGCCTCCCACGGAGATGACGGTCACGATCTTATCCCATGCCGTTCCGCGCTTTACCGCCGCGCATACGCCGAGGCCGATACCGGCCACTGACGCGAAAAGCATTGCCGCGAGGGCGAGCCTGAGGGTGTTGGGAAATTTCTGGAGAAGGTCGTCCGAAATCCTGCGATTTGTAAAAATAGAGCGGCCGAGTTCCCCCCGGGAGAGGCGTTTGATATACAGGAGGTATTGGACAAGCAGGGATTTATCAACCCCGATTTCCGTACGGATGCGCGCAATGGTCTCGGGTGAGGCCCGCTCTCCGACCATGTTTACCACGGGATCACCGGGCAGAGACTGCATCAATATGAACGTGATCAGGGTAATGCCGAGGAGAGTGGGGAGAAAAAACAAAACCCTTTTGAGAACGTAACGCCACATAGTGTATGCCGAATCTTACACAATCCGCGGAAAAACCGCAACCGGGAAGATACAGCCCTACGCTTTCTCGCCGAGCACTCCATCCTTCAAGACCAGAAGGAAGTCCGCCAGTCTCTCCGACTGGTCTTTGTCATGGGTCGTCATGACGACCATGGTGCGGTCTTCTCTCTTCATCTTGCTGATGATCGACTCGATGATCCCGGTATTCTCCTCATCTACGGACGCCGTTGGTTCATCGAGGAAGAGAATTTCGGGCTCAATGACTAATGCGCGGGCTATGCCGAGGCGCTGGGTCTCTCCGCTCGAAAGAGTGAGGGCGTGCTGGTCTTTCTTGTGCCGCAAGCCGACGAAGTCGAGCGCGTTGTTCGCCCTGCTCTCGATCTCTCCGTGAGAGATGCCCCGGATTTTCTGTCCGTACGCAACGTTCTTGAAAACTGTCGTATTAAATACGCCGATCCTGGGGAGGACAAGGGTGATTTTACGCTTCAGTGACAGGTCCTTAGGAAGGACGCCGCCTTCCGAATAATAGGAGATTTCTCCCCCATCGGCGTTCTCGAGAAGTGCGCATATCCGGAGGAACGTTGATTTGCCGCTTCCGTTCCGGCCCATGAGCACGTAGACACCGTGCCGGTCGAAGGTGTATGAGCAGTCCCTTAGCACGGTCTTCCCGTCGTAGTCTTTTCGAACATGTGATGCATCAATTCGAAGGCTCATATGATCACCGGCACCATGCCTTTTTTCTGGACCGCGTGAAGCACTGCATTAATAATGAAGGACAAGAGAAGAATGACAATTCCCAGGGCAAGGGCGAGCTCGAAGTTCCCCTTGTCCGTTTCAAGGGCGATGGTCGTGGTCATGACACGTGTGTAGCCGGCGATGTTGCCTCCTACGATGAGGATCGCCCCCACCTCCGCCATGACCCTCCCGAAAGCGGCTATGAGTGCCGATATGATGCCGTATCTCGCTTCCTTTATTATGGCGACCGTGACCTGGGAATGCGTAGCGCCCAGGGTCTCGGCGGCCTGCCTGAGGACGGGATCAACGCTTGCGATCGCCGCCTGGCAGAGCGACGCCACGATAGGAAAAGCAAGGATGGTCTGGACAAGGACCATTGCCGACGGCGTGTAGAGCAGGCCCATGAAGCCGAGTGGCCCGCTCCGGGACAGCAGGAGATAGCCGAACAGTCCCACCACGACCGGCGGCAGGCCCATGAAGGTGTTCATTACGCTGATCACAAAGTCCCGGCCCGCGAACCGTGTAAGCCCGAGCACAGCGCCGGCTGGAAGGCCGGCGACCGTTGCGATGATCAGGGCAAGACCGGAAACCTCCAGAGACAGGAGGACAATGCCGAGCAGCTCGGGGTCGAGGTGGATGATGAGAGAGAATGCTTTTATGAATCCGCTCAGGATGGAGTCCATAGAAAATTCAATGATTCAGGATTCACGATGCAGGATAACAGGCATACGTGCACTCCTACGTACTCTCCTGCATCCTGCATCATGTATCTTTGTATCTTTCGATTACTTCGCGTCCGGTATGAAGAGCCGGTTTCCGTGCTTGTCCTTGTACGACGCAACGGCCTCCTGACCTTCCTTCGATATGAGCCAGTTCACGAACTCCATGGCCTCCTTATATTTCACATGTTTTTGTTTTTCCGGATTCACGGCCATGACGCCGTATTGATTGAAGAGCACGGGATCACCTTCCAGGACGATGGCCATGTCGAGCTTGTCGTAGTCTTTGGTCGCAAGCCACGTTCCACGGTCCGTGAGCGTATAGGCGCGCTTCTCATTGGCGATGCGCTGGGTCTTTTCCATGCCCTGGCCGACCTCAAGATACCATTTCCTCCCTGCGGGTTCAATGCCCGCCTTCTTCCAGATCGCGAGTTCTTTCGTGTTGGTGCCCGACTTGTCTCCCCGCGAGACAAAGAGCGAACCCGATTCGGCGATCTTCTTGAAGGCGTCCGTCGCCGACTTCATGCCCTCGATCTTCGCAGGATCGTTCGTGGGGCCGATGATGACGAAATCGTTATACATCACGTCGTGACGGTTCACGAAGAAGCCCTCCTCCACGGCTTTCAGCTCCTGCTCCTTCGCGTGGACGAAGACCACGTCCGCGTCTCCCCGCTTGCCGATCTCGATGGCGGCGCCGGTCCCGACGGCGACCACGTCGATGTGGATGCCTGTCTTCTTCTCGAACAAGGGAAGGATGTAGTCAAAAAGCCCCGAGTTCTGTGTGCTTGTCGTGGACGCGCAGCGGATGCGCGTTTCGGCTGAAGCAAGTGTCGTGACCAGCCCGAGCATTACAATAGACGACAAGATGGATAATGCGATTCTCATGATAAGCCTCCTGAAGTTATGAATTTTGATTCCCGCATTCGTGCTTTGCGGTCTTGTTTTTGCAGCCAGGCATTACTTGCACATCCCCAGTTTTTGCTCTTCTCGTTTCAGGAAATCCTGAAAGTCGGCATAAAACTGCCAGAAGAGTTTGACGGCCTTTTCACCCTCTTCGGTCACGCGGGCCCCCCCGCCTCCTTTGCCGCCGGTAGACAGCTCAACGAAGGGCTTTCCAGACTGCCTGTTCATGGAATCCACCAGGTCCCAGGCGTGACGGTAGGCCATCTGCATCGATTTGGCCGCCTTGGTGATGGAGCCGTGCTTCGTGATCCGCTCAAGCAGGACAACGCGGCCGTAGCCGATAAAGGTCCCTTCGGGGCCGTCGATCCAGACGCGGCCGCGGAAATCCACGGGGTTCTCCTTCTTTTTGCTCGGCATGAGCGTAATATATCATAGGGAATAACGGTAGGCAAGCAGGAATTGCAAAAAAGGTTCCTCGGTCACGCGAGGAGAGAGGGAGGATAGTGCTCGCGTAAGGATGCTCTTGAGTGGGTTTCGATACTGTCAACCTTGAGGCAGGAACCGTTACGAACCCTCAATTATTCCCCCGCCCACCACCACATCCCCGTCATAAAATACCGCTGCCTGACCGGGGCAGACGCCGGCGATGGGTTTTTTGAACGCGACCCGGACGCGGCCTCCTGCGGGTTCGATCACCGCGGGAACGAACGGCGAACGGTACCGTATCTTGACTGTGACGCTCATGCGTCCGCGAAGTTCATCGACGGCGATAAGATTCGTGTTCGACACCATCATCTCGCCCGTTTGGAGTTCAGGCAGCCTGCCGAGCACGACCCGGTTTGTTTCCGGCTCCAGGCGGACCACGTAGAGCCGCTCGCCCGCGGCCACGCCGAGCTTTCTTCGCTGTCCTACCGTGAAGAAGGCAATGCCCTCGTGCCTGCCCATAACCGTGCTGTCGGTCATGACCATTTCTCCGGGCTTGAGCGTGTCCGGCGCGTGCTCCTTCAGAAATGCCCGGTAGTTGTTGTCCGGAATGAAGCAGACTTCCTGGCTCTCGGGCCGCTCCGCAGCCGGAAGATGCAGCTCGGCTGCTTTTGTTCGCACATCCTTCTTGTGAAGATCACCCAAAGGAAATAGCACATGCCGGAGCTGGTCCTGGGTCAGGCGATATAGGAAATAGCTCTGGTCCTTTCCTGCGTCCGCTCCCTTTTTGAGGAAAGACCGTGATGCAGCGGCATCGTACTCGTTGCGCGCGTAATGTCCGGTTGCGAGAAAATCGAATCCTGCCGAGAGTGCGTGCTGTAAGAGCGCCTGGAACTTGATGAGGTCGTTGCACCGGATGCAGGGGTTGGGTGTGCGGCCGCGGCGGTATTCGGAGATGAAGTTCTCAATGATCCCCCGCCCAAACTCGACCTGCATGTCGATCGTGCGGTGCGGAATGCCGAGGGTTGCGCACGCGGTCTGGGCAGAGGCGATGTCGCAGCATAGTCCTGCCGTGAGCTTCATGGTGACGCCTTCGACAACATATCCCTGCTGCAAAAGGGCGGCGGTGACGGAGCTGTCCACCCCGCCGCTCATGGCTACGAGAACGCGCTTTTTCATAATGTTATAATATTGCCACGGAGCCTTCGAAGAGCACGAGGAAGCGCTTCTCTTGAGATCAGAATGGCCTATTCTTTACTTCGACGAGCTTCGCTGTACTTCGTGGTCAAAAAAAGCACAGGGAACTCCACTGAGCCTCCCTGTCCTCTCCGTATCTTTGTTCTAAGCTTTTTTCCACTTCAGCACCAAAACCATGACCGACCCGAGCGAAAACAGGATTCCTCCGGCGAGGGCCCAGGCCGCGCCGGGATCTCGTGCGACCAATAGAAACGCTGCCGGGCCAGATTCAAAATTCAGGCTCTTGAGATAAATTCCCGCGCCTCTGTAAAAGAGCGGCTTGTTCGGACCGAGCTGGCCGCTCTTCGCCAGTGTGTTGTGTTCATAGATAGATGCTTCGGCAGTCCAGTTCTTCGTGTACCCGGACTCGTCCGATTGAACATCGATCTTCCGCAGATAGAGCACCCTGTCCCCGGGAAGGCGTGCGTAGGAGTCTTCGCGCATCATGCCGGACAGCTTGTAACCCCAGCCCGCGCCGAGCAGGTGGCCGAGCAGAATGAATAGAAAACCGATATGGATGACCTGAGGCGAGATACGAATGAGAAAATCGGTCCGCGGCCACCTGCCCGTGATCGCATGGACACTGCAGACGACGGCGTTGACTGTAAGGAGCATGAGGGCGGCCAGGACTGCAAAAAACCACCAGGACGCCCAGGCGTTTTGCAAGCCGACCTCGACGGCCCAGTTGAACAGCAGGTTTTCGTTCATCGGACCGAACACTTCCCGGTGAACGGGCATCATGTATGAGCCGATGAAGAACAGGCAGACAAGTGTCAGAAGAAGCCAGACTGTTGTTTTGAGTGAGAGGAAAAAGTTTTTCATCGAATTGGCTGCAGAGAGCATGGAGCAAAGTTTGAACCACCTGTGTATTCAGAATGTCATTGCACTATGCTCTGAGCCCAATGCTCCTGTGTTTTAGTTTTAAAACTCATGAGAGCTTTTCATCAACAGCCCCACCCCTGCATACGTAAACATTACGATCACGAAACCGATGATCCCCATCCAGACGACCTTGGGTCCGGACCAGCCGCGGACAAGCCGTGCATGAAGGTAAAGGCTGTAGAATAACCAGACGATGGCGGTCCAGAGTTCCTTCGGGGTCCAGAGCCAGTAAGTGCCCCAGGCAAGATAGGCCCAGATGCCGCCGAAGATCATGGCCGTCGAAAAAAGCACGTAGCCGAGAAGCAGGCTCCGGTACTGATTGATTTCTTCGGTCCCTTCCTTTTCGTAAAGCGAGAGGACGCCGAAGACCGCACCGATCGCAAACAACGCATAGGATACGAACGATAATATCACGTGAAGCTCGAACCATGCTGTCTTGAGCACGGGAGGGAGCGGTCCCGCCGATACCGGTGATGCCGCCGAGGCCGCAAGCAGGACAAGGATCAGAGGTAGCGTAATATAGGTGAACTGTTCCCGTGTTCGGCGCCACGCAGCAGCGAGGTAAACCGTGCCTATGGAGAAGGCGAGAAACCCGAGTGTGTCATGGAGGCCGATGAGCGGGACCCTGCCGTAATGTTCTGCTGCGGCCACAATTGATGCTATGTGCACCAGGAGCGCCGGGATGATCCACTTCGGTCGTATGAATGCAAGAGGATAGAGTATGAAAAGCAGGAAATCCATATTAAAAGAACGGCGTTATCTTATCATGAAGTTACTAAGAAACGAAGAAGCTCTTTTCCAGTCGTGAAAGATTTTCTTCGGCCTGGTGTACCAAAAGAGTTTATTTCTCTTTCAGACACAAAAGGCATCCCGGATACCCGGAATGCCTTTGTTATAGTTGAGATGATGCCTGAAATACGAAGACTATTTCTTCCCGAGAATCGACTCTTTTGCGGCCTTGGCAACGCGGAACTTTACGACCTTCTTTGCCGGGATCTTGATGGCCTCGCCCGTTTGGGGGTTTCTGCCCATGCGCGCCTTGCGGTTTACGAGCACGAGCTTGCCCAGACCGGGGAGCGTGAAGGAGTTCTTTGCTTCCTTGTACGCGAGGGTTGCAATATCTTCCAGTATCTGTACCGCCACTTTCTTCTTGATGTCAGCCTTCTTCGCGATGTAATCCGCAATCTGGGACTTCGTCATGGCCTTTGCCATAAACTACCTCCTTATTGAGAAAATGAAATTGAGAATTTCTGACTGCCGAGGGCAGGGTTTTCCGCGATGGATTCGAGCAAAGTATATACACTCTAAGATAAAATAGCAAGTAAAATTTTAAAAAAGTTTTTATTTAAAGCTTTTTTCCGGGACGTCTCTGTCAGAGTGGCGAAATTTGATAATGAAAATACGCCATAAAATAACTTCGTTGTCAAGGAAAAAGAATATCAGATAAATTTCCGCCCGTGTATTCATGATTCTGCTTTCGACTTTGATCCTTGAGTTATGAAAATAGTATTAGGCGCTCGCGGCCCTGAAAAAACGGTCCTGGTATCCGGTATGGCTTCGATGGTCTTCCGGCACGCGACCTTGACATCCCAGCATAAGGGCTGTATGTTTTTTTTAGAAGGATATTTGAGACGCTGAAAGACCGGATGTGCAGGCGGCGCACTATGGCTGAAAAAAATCGCGAGAATGTTGTTCATATTCCGGCCGACGACGTAACACTTGAAGGCGTCCTGGCCTCTCCTGCCGGAACTCGCTCGGCCGTCATTTTTGCTCACGGAAGCGGAAGCAGCCGACACAGCCCTAGGAACAAGTTTGTGGCACGGGTCCTTCAGGAAGCGGGAATCGGCACTCTTCTCTTCGATCTCCTCACGAGAGAGGAGGACAAGATCTATGAAAACCGCTTCGATATCGACCTGCTCACCAACCGGTTAGTGGCTGCCACCCGCTGGGTCAGGAAGCGGACGGAAACGGCAAATTTCCAACTCGGTTATTTCGGCGCGAGCACGGGCACCGCTTCGGCCCTTCGGGCCGCAGCAAATCTCGGAAAAGAAATCGTCGCGATCGTCTCGCGCGGCGGCCGTCCCGATTTGGCGATGGATGTTCTCGGGCGTGTAACTGCCGCGACACTTCTTATTGTCGGGGGTCGGGACGATTTGGTGCTCGAACTCAACCGGCAGGCATACGCGCTGATCGGGGCTGAAAAGGACTTAAAGGTTGTCCCTGGCGCAACGCACCTGTTCGAAGAGCCCGGGGCGCTTGAGGATGTGGCGGGCCTTGCGTCTGAATGGTTCACGAGGCATTTGCTGTCCCGCTGACGGCATCGTTTGATCGAATCGGCGGTCGCCTTTCAAGGTTTCATAAAAAAATATGAATCCGCAGGCGTCACAGTAGAGAAGTGGAATATAAGGCGAAACGCGGGATATTTCGTTCGAGCTGCACGGCAAAAGCTGATCTATTTATTTCTGGGGTTAGAAAAGAGGGGAGGAGAATTTTTTTCGTGGCCGTCATCCTTTGCTGCTTTGTGAACTTAGGAAATATGGACGGCCGTGCTTTTACACAGAGCACCCGGAATATTACGCTGATAACGCTGTGTATTGGATTTGTGGTTTACTTCTCAACATGTTTCCATTTTTTATTCACATTATGTGGGCCTTTTCTTTTTCCCTTTTTTCAATATGTTCTTTTTCTTTTAAACAAACTCACACAATTTACTACTATTACTATTTATATATATATCTGGTAATAATAATATATTCTCTGTTGAAAAACCGTACTTCCGGTCATTTTCCTTAATCAGGGATGCACATGTTAAAGAGCACCCAGATTAAGGAATATTTTTAAAATGTCAGATTTTGTCGTTTCATCAACATTTCTCCCAGAAATGATCCCGGTTTGATCTCGGCATTCGGTATGAGTTCCACTCCTTCGAGACCATAGGGTTTGACACATGACGCGCATACGTAAAACTTGCAGCCGAAATCTTCTATCAGGCTTTTGACGAGTTCAGCCACAGGGGAGAATCCCTTTTGCCAGGTGACGGATTCGCAAAACCCTTTGCGCGCAATATGTACGCCTTCGTTCATAAGAAAGAAATCTATCTTTGCATCGAATGCCGCCATATTGGTCGCCAACTGCAGCGCGGCGGCGGCCCGCTCAATTGCGTCATAAGAATGGGTGATGATAAACACAAACTCTTTGTTTTCCATGTATCGGCGCCTCCTTTGAATATGCTGATGATTGAAAAAATACCACACGCCCGGCAACGTTTCTAATTAAATTTTTTTATGCGTTCTTTTTTGAAAAATAGAACACCGTCTTTAACCTGTGCATAAAGGGGCATAAAAGCCCGCTTTTTGCCCTTGACAGTACTGCCTGTTTTGTATATAGTGCTGCAGTCTAAAACTGGGGGATCGTCCAGTGGTAGGACGACAGGCTCTGAACCTGTTTACGGGGGTTCGAATCCTCCTCCCCCAGCCATAAAACTCCATTTCCTGACTTTCAATGTCGTGCTTCATAACAGGTCCCATCGTCTAGCGGCCCAGGACGCTGGCCTCTCACGCCGGAAACACGGGTTCGATCCCCGTTGGGACCACCAATGGTAGCATAACTCTTCCCGTTACATTTTCAATTTCAGACAAATTCTCAGCCTTTTGTATTTTCCGCTTTTTAAGACTCCTTTCAGCTCATTGCCAAAGGTCGAAAAAAGAACAAAAACTATTGTCCAAAATTGTACAGT
>JAWOJY010000085.1:0-8863 GCA_033854515.1 Nitrospirota bacterium | reverse complement strand
TCTCGTCTTCTCCCTGCCGAATCATGTGCTGCCGGATACTGATGGAGGGCCGCTCACGCGTTCTATGCCGCTTTCAGGGCCTGGTATTCCTTCTGATGCGCCTTCCAGGACGAGAAATAGGTTTCCACATCATCGACAAAGTTCAGGTGCCTGGGCTGCCAGCCGAGCATGCGCATGGCTTTGCGGTTGTCGGCAATCTGATCCAGGGCCAGACATTCGGCAAAATCACCCATGGTCTTCGCCGCCTCGGCCACGGGGATATACTGTATCTTGCCCGTGTATCCTGCGGCTCGCGCCACCGCCTCGGCCATTTCCCTCACCGTCAGCCGGGAGCTGTCGCAGAGATTGAAAATCTCTCCGGACAGACCGCTCTCGGCGGCGCGCAGGTATCCCTCGGCGAGGTCGTCAACGTGCACCATGGGCCAGCGATTATTGCCGTCTCCGATTACTTTGAGCGCCTTCTCACTGTAAGCGCCGGAAAACCAGCTATTCGCGAGTGAGCCTTGCTTTCCGTATACGTTCCCGGGGCGTATAACAATTCCCTTGATCCCTCCGGCAGTCAATATCATGTTCGCGTTCGCGGGACGCCATGCTACCAGTTTGGGCGGCGCCAGTGGCGAGGTCTCGTCAACGAGCCTGCCTCCGGTATTGCCGTAGTCCCACACGCCGTCTGTATAGACGGCAGTCTTCGGCTGCGGTCCTTCCCTGCCGGCGCGAAGAAAAGTCACCACGGTTTTGCGGTCCAGGTCGGCCATTTCCGCTCCCTGTTCCTGTGACGCATGGATGAGGATCGAACACTGCTCTGCGATTTTTACATAGCTCTCCGGCTTCTGCATGTTTCCGATCACCGGATGGATTTCGTTCTTCACAAGTTTCCGGGCCTTCTCTTCGCTCCTGGCCAGGCCCCACACATCATGACCTGCGCGCCGGAACGCCGTTGCCACGGTGAACCCGATGTAGCCTGTTGCTCCCGTAATAAAAACTTTCATGGCTGTGGCCTCCTTTGTGAAATATGCTGTTTTCACTTAAATTGTACCGCAGGAAGACGCACAGGGTGCGGAAAGAGGCGAGCCCAAGCGCATCGTTTACTTTTCATAAAACTTTCGAAGCATATCGCCCTGTTGTTTTTCGTAGCTTCCGCGGCCGCGTACCCGTTCTTCAGATTATCCATTTCAAGATGCTCGCCTGCGAGCCGAGAGGAGCACGACAATCACCGCTGCGTAAACTGCAACAACAAGGATAAGGAAGTCTTTCGGCTCCATGCCCGGGTGCATGAGCCGGGCGCGATTCACCTTATTCAGGCTCATGATATACGCCTCGATATTCGCTATTTCCTGTTGGGTAAGGGAATGGGTGTCCCCCCAGGCGGGCATGGTGATCGCCGGACTGGGACCGGGAGGCACCGAACCGTGCTGGATGATTTTATCTATGTTCTCCGCAAAGATTTGCGGAGCGGCGTTGAACAGCTCCGGGTCTATGGGATTGAGCGGCGGCACTGTGCCGTCAATCGAGCCGGGGTTGGGAACATGGTCTTTTCCGTCGGGACCGTGACAGGAAGAGCACTGTTGCTTAAACAAAACAGCGCCGTTTACGGCGTCGCCGATGACATAGGCAGCGGGTCCGGGAAGGTTCTCAGCAGGAACGTGTGCATGGCCCGCAGCCGGTTTCTGCGGATTCACGCGAGGCGTGGGACCGGGTCCAGCCGCGTCATTCGACCGCGCGCCTGCGGCCTGCGCTCGTTCCTGACCGGTGACATCCGATGATGGGGACCCTGAAGAACCTGCTCCGAGGCTCAGCAGGTAATCGATCAGGTCGTTCACCTCATCGTCGGTCAACTTGGCGAACGACGGCATGATCGATGTCGGAAAATGGGATTTCGGATTCCGGATCTGGTCGCGAAGCCATTGTCTGTCTCTTCCCTTGAGCCCTTCCTGCGAGAGGTCCGGCCCGAGCGTACCGCCTGCGCCGTTCACCCGGTGGCAGGCAGTGCACCCCTCGGAGTTAAAAAGCTGTTCTCCCTTCTTCGCCCCGGGGAATGCCTGCGGCTTAACGACGGCCTTCTTTTCGGCTCCAGGGAGAATCGGCATTTGCGTAAAGCCCGGGCTCAACCATCCCAGGATGGTGAAGACAACAACGAACCCCCCGTAGACCACGAGGCAGGCCATGGCGATCGGCCTGCGCACGGCGTTCCGTTCGGGGCTGCGATCAATGAACGGCAGCACGATCAAAAGCGCGATCAGGACAAAAGGCACACCCACAGTGCCTACGGGTTCCCAGGGGCCGTGGAAATATTTGAGCGCCTGATAGATGAAAAGAAAATTCCACTCCGGTTTCGGCAGATAGGTCGTGTTCGACGGGTCGGCGGCTCCGCTGAAGGAAGGCGGCGCGAACACACAGAGAACGATCAGGATGAAAAACACAATCGTGCTCGTTACGGAGTCCTTGTACAGCTGGTCGGGCCAGAGGGGGGCCGAAAAGCGGTTCTTACGCTCGTCCCAGGAACCGACGACTCCCGTAAAGCGAAATGCTGCGATATGGGACCCGATGAGCGCGGCAAGAATCGGCGTGAGAATCCCGACATGGAAGATGAAAAAGCGCGAGAGGGCAAGCTGCCCCATGGTCTCGCCGCCGCGAAGCAATTTCGTGAAAATGTCGCCCACTACGGGAACGGTGCTCGTGATGCTCGAACCGACCTCGCCGTCCCAGTATCCTTTCATGTCCCAGACCAGGGGAGCGCCGGTAAAACTCAATGCCATGACCGTAAGGAGCTGGAGTACGCCGATCAGCCAGGTGAGCGGATTTTTGTAGCCTTTCCAGATGTACACGCGGATCATATGGAGCGTCACGATAAACACCATCGCCTGGGCGCCCCAGTAGTGCATGTTGTGAATGAACCAGCCGAAAGGCACCTGTGTGCGCAGGTAACTCACGCTGTCATAGGCATGATCGACCGACGGGACGTAGTAAAAAAGCTGCACGATGCCGGAAACGACCTGCACGGCAAATATGACCAAAATGACCGTGCCGAGGGTGTAAAAGTAACTCGTTCCCCCCGGGACATCCTCATCGAGCAGCAGGTGTCTCAATCCGTAATAGGGCCATTTATCGGTAAACCATTTCCACACGTGCGACCACATGGAAGCCTCCTACACCCGGACTTTTTCCGGTATGGCGACCTTGAACCGTTCCCATTGAACAAAGAGCTTGCCGTTTTCTATTTTGTACGGAAGTGTATCCAGGGGCCGCGGCGCCGGCCCGGCAATCACCTTTCCGGTGATCGTGTATACGCTCCCGTGGCAGGGGCACTCGAACAACTTGGCTTGGGCGTCCCAGGTGTAATAGCAGCCGAGATGAGGGCAGATGGGAGAAAAAACCGTAAGGTTATCCGCGGAATGTTTTATGACCCAGACGGTCCGCACCGTGGCGCCGTGGATATAAGCGTCCTGCGAAACCATCTCGAATTTCAAATCCACCGGCTGTCCCACGGGCAGGGAGTCTATGTCCGTAACTTCCGACCAGGCCGATGCCGTCGGCGGAGATGAACGGAAAATCGCCCTCAGGTACGGAATTGCGAGTATCAAGCCTCCGATGGACGTTAATGTTCCTATGATGACTTTAAGAAAAAAACTTCTTCGCGAGATTTCTCCGGGTTCTCCTGTTCCGCCCGCACGGCCACCCTGTTCCATGAACGCACCTCCTGTTCCTGCCGTTTGAGACCGGTACCACATCACAACCTGATAAGGCCGCCACAAGTAAGATATCGGCACGGTAAAGATATGCACCAGCCGCGTAAAAGGAAACAGACCGATCACCACGAATCCGTTTACCATATGAAAGCGAACGATCCACGGCAGGGGGATTATGTAATCGGAATGCGGGGTGAGAGAGGCAAGCGAGGCAATCCATGGTGCGGCGGTATATTCATACCACAACGACCCCCAGCGGTAGAAGAAAGCGATGTAAAGACCTGCAGCAACCTGGAGCAGGAGGTCCGCCAGGAGTATCCAGTCCATGACGGTCGTAACAACCGCGACTTTCGGGCTGAAGATACGGCGAAGAACGACGATCACGATGCCCAGGAGCGTTAGAAAGCCTAAAATACCCCCCACCAGCTCGATGATGAGCATCCGGGTCGGGTCACTATGTAACGACGCCCAGAAACGGGGAATGACCGTCGCGAACAGGTGCGAGAGAAGTATAAGCACGATCCCGTAGTGCCACGGAACCGATCCCCAGAAGAGCGCGCGATTCTCGAGAAACTGCGAAGACATGCTCGAGTAGGAAAAGCGATTGATGAAATATCGATAGAGTCCGACTCCGACCGCCAGGATTACGGCAAGATAAGGAAAGACGACAAAGTAGATGCTGTCCGACATGACCGTCAGTCACCTCCGGCAAAGGGGACTTCCCTCCCGCAGTCCCTTTTAAGGTCTTTTGCATAATGAACACTCGAAACAAATTCCTTCATTAAGTAATATCCGCCTTCTGCACAGGGTCTGTACAGCGCCTTTTCCACCCGATAGACCTCCCTCATGTCCTGGACGTATTCTCCGCACCTGGCGCACCCGGGCAGAGGCGCCCGTGGCCCCGGACCGATTCTTCGAGGTTTTTTCCAAAATCGAAATTGTGGCAGTCGCTCGTCCGCATATGGCTATGAACGGATCGCTTCGGCCTCAAGCATCATGAGCAGCGCTTTTAAGACGTTCTGATACGGATTTCCGCCGTCCTTGAACAATGCGAGCATCTTATTCACAGCCGGCACCAGGCAGAATTCGATGAGGTCACGGGCCTCTTCATCCGGTTCCTGCCGCGACAGGAAACGCAGCATGACGGCGAGATGATCGGGCAGATCCCCGCCCGGAAGAAAACCGCGAGACCGATAGAGTTCCTTTAACCTGGCCATGAACATTCCCCGTCGGGGATCCTCTCCGAAGAGGTAGCATCCCACGTAGGGATGGCAGACGGCCTGCAGATCGAAAGTGTCGGTATAAATCTCTTCGAGGCGACCGGACGGATTTGCGAGCGAAAACTTCAGAAACCCCTCGATGTATTCCTTTGCCGGCCCTCTGCCGGGCCCGAGAACAGCGGCGCATTCCCGCGCCCGTTCGGAGATGTCTGGAGTCGGGTACTCCAGCATGCCTGCAAGCAGACTGTACAGTTTCCCGGTCCTCTTTTCCATAAATCTACCACCCGCGCTTCGGTTTACGGAGAAATCCGAAGCCCGCCTCTTCCTTGCGCGCGGACGGCTTGAGCACTGTCTCTACGGCCGTCTCGCGCATGAACGGAGGAATGGCAAACCGCTCCTCGAAGGTGGGCAGAGACGTCAATCGGAAGATTGCTTCCACTTCCTCTGGAGTTATCCGTGCCTCATCGAGTATCCTGAGCGCTTCGTTCCGATCCAAATCACCCACAGTCTCCGCACGTTTGTATATGCGTACGGCAAGGAGCTTCCTGTTCACAAGAACAATTTCTTCCTCGTCTCCGGCGGTGAAGAGCGAAGCAAGGTAACGGGTGGAAACGCGGGAGCTGCGGTGCGAGCCGAATAACGATTCCTTAAGCTCATAGAGTCCGTTTGTGACCGAGGCCATGACCGGCGAGAGAGAAGGCACATAAAAGAGCATGGGCAGCGTCCTGAACTCGGGATGGATCGGCAGGGCGAGTTTCCATTTTTTTACGTACTGATAAACAGGAGATTTCTGCGCCGCTTCGATCGTGGCATCGTGAATGCCGTCTGCCTTTGCCTTCCTGACGATCTCTTCGTCAAAGGGGTCGAGGATCAGGTCCCTCTGCGCCCGCACGAGCTCTCTGTCCTCCGCGGCAGCCGCATGTTTGATCCCGTCCGCGTCGTACAGCACGACGCCGAGGTAGCGGATGCGGCCGACGCAGGAATGAAAGCACGCCGGCGCCTGGCCGGTCTCCTGCCGAGGGTAGCAGAGGATGCACTTTTCCGCTTTGCCCGTGTTCCAGTTAAAATAGGTTTTTTTGTAGGGACATCCCGATATGCACATCCTCCACGCGCGGCATTTTTCCTGACTCACGAGCACAATGCCGTCCTCGCCCCGCTTGTAGATCGCCCCGGCGGGACAGGCCCCTACGCAGCCCGGGTTGAGACAGTGGTTGCAGATGCGGGGGAGATAGAAGAACACCATCCGCTCGAGTTCGAACATCTGCCGCCGGTCTTCGTCGCTCAGGGTCTCATGGTTCGGGTCGTTGGCAGCGTAGATCGGTGAGCCGCCAAGGTCGTCGTCCCAGTTCGGGCCCGCTTCGATATCGATGGGCCGGCCCGTTATCTCGGACACCGGGGCCGCAACGGGCTGGTCGTCGCTTTCGGGCTCGTTGAAGAGGTCCTCGTAACGGTACGTCCAGGGCTCGTAATAATCGTCCATGGTCGGCAGGCGGAGATTGAAAAAAATGTTCGCGAGCGTCCCGGACTTCCCCTGCAGGCGCAGCTTCGGCCTGTTCTTCCCCCGCACCCATCCCCCGCGGTACTGCTTCTGGTCTTCCCAGAGCGTGGGATATCCTGTCCCGGGCTTGGTTTCCACGTTGTTCCACCACATGTACTCCGCGCCTCGGCGGGACGTCCATATATTCTTGCAGGCGATGCTGCAGGTATGGCACCCGATGCATTTGTCCAGGTGAAACACCATCGAAACCTGTGCGCGGATGTTCACGATCTCACTCCTATATGATTCAAGATACGAAACGAAAAAGATGTTTACCGCGAAGGCGCAAGGTTTTTCATTCGCTGCGTGAGCGTTAACCTTGCATCCCGGAACAGCTTAAAACGCCGGCTTTCCCTCAAGTTTGCGCACGATAGTGTACGTGTCCCGGTCTCCCGCGGGCGGTCCCCATGCGTTAAAAGCGAATGAAAGCTGCGCGTAGCCGCCCATCATGAGCACGGGCTTCAGCCTGATGCGGGTGATGCTGTTCGTCCCTCCTCCGCGCTTGTTGCTCCTCATCGGCGACTTGGGGAATGATATGGTGCGTTCAGGCGCATGGTAAAAGATGCCAACCCCCCGCGGCACGCGCACGCTCACTGCGGCCCGGGTCACAATGACGCCGTTGTCGTTGTACACTTCGATCCAGTCGTTGTCTTTGACGCCGATCTGCCGGGCGTCTTCCGTATTGAGCCAGAAAGGCTCCACCCCGCGGGAAAGGGTGAGCATGATCAGGTTGTCATAATATGTGCTGTGGATGTGCCATTTGCCGTGCGGCGTTATGCAGTTTATGACAAGGGACTTGCCGGTACGCCCGCTTTTTTCGAGGTCCCGCGATTCCTGCAAGCCGATTTTCGATTTAAAGGTGGGCAGGCTCTCCCCCGCGTCGATATATCCGGCGTGGTCGATATAGAAATGCTGGCGCCCGGTGAGCGTGCGCCATGGCACGAGCCGTTCGACGTTGATGCAGAAGGGCGCATACGCGCGACCCCCGTTCGTAATCCCGGACCAGCAGGGACTCGTGAGAATCCTCCGCGGCTGGGCCGCCAGGTCGTCATAGCTGCGCCTGACCGAACGGTATGGTTCTGCAAGATCGGCAAGCGGGCGGCCCACGACCGTCTCGAGCGACTTGAAACCGCGGTAGGCGACCTCGCCGTTCGTCTCAGGCGCGAACTGAAGGAGCACGTTCGCCGCTTCCTTTGCCTCGGCCAGAGAGAGATAACTTTTCCCGTTCCATGTTGTCGTGGGAGCGCCCTTCATAAATTCAAAGTAAAGGTCTTCGATGTCCCAGCGGATGCCCCGCTCGGCCATGCCCTCATCCCGTTCCCTATGACCATAGGAAACAAATTGATTGGAAAGGTTCCCGTAGTCGCGCTCGACCACGGAAAAGGCGGGCATGGTTTTGCCCGGCACAGGCTCGCATTCCCCGCGGTACCAGTCTTTGACTTCGGGCTGGGAAATCTCCCGGGAGGTGTCGTGGCCGAGCGGAGTGGCCACGATATCCTTGAAAGGTCCCGGGAAATGCACGCGGGAGAGAGCGCTCACTTTTTTGGCAATGAGCTTGAAAATTTCCCAGTCGGTTTTCGATTCCCAGCAGGGAGGCACCGCCTCCGAGAGGGGGTGAATAAAGGAATGAAGGTCCGTGGTGTTCATGTCGCTCTTTTCGTACCACGTGGCCGTCGGCAGGATGACATCGGAGTAAAGTGCCGACGAGTCCATGCGGAAATTGATGTCGATGAGAAGGTCGAATTTCCCTTCGGGCGCAGGCTGCGGCCGCCGCGCTTCCTTTACCGCGCTGCCGTCGCATTCGTCCGCCACAGCGTTCGAGCCGGTCCCGAGATAATGGCGGAGAAAGTATTCGTGCCCTTTCGCGCTCGAGAGGAGCGCGTTGCCGCGCCAGATGTACCAGACTCTGGGCCAGTTCTCGGGCGCGTCCGGGTCTTCAACGGCGAAGCGCACCTGCTTCTGCCTGAGCTGGCGGACCAGCCAGTCCGTAATTTCCAGCTCTCCCCGAGCGCCCGCCTGCTCCGCTTCGCGAACGAGTTCGATGGTGTTGCGGTTGAACTGGGGGAAGAAGGGCAGCCACCCCATGCGCACGGAATTCACCTGCACGTCGAGAGGATGACTGTAGCCGAGTACAGCGGCGTCCTTGTCCGGAGGATCGTACCGCCACTGGTCGCAGTGGACGTAGTGGAAGGAAGGGGCATTCTGGAGCCTCGGGTGGCCTATCCAGTCGAGGGCGAAGGCAATGCTCTTCCATGCCGCCTCGGGAGCGACCTTTTCCTGGCCCGTGTAGTGGTTCAGCCCGCCGCCGTTCACTCCCACGCACCCGCAGAGGATGAGCCCCGTGATCGCCGTGCGGTAGTTCAGGTTGCTGTGGTACCAGTGGTTGATGCCGGAACCCACGATGATCGTGCATTTGCCCT
>JAWOJY010000084.1:0-13801 GCA_033854515.1 Nitrospirota bacterium | reverse complement strand
AAGTCATAAAATTCAAGATCTGATTAAAGCGACTGCTCATGTCATGCACTTCTTCGTGCCTTCGTGTCTTTGCGGCAAGTTCTGTTCCGGCTTAGCCGGGTTAGACGCTTACGCCCATAGCCTTTCCCCGGAACATCTACAGATAGCCGACCATCTCGTACCGGAATTCTTTTCGCTCGCGCCGCCACTGTTCCGCTATTTGCCTTGCTGTGATCGAAGGAGCCGGATCGTCGTTCCGTATCTTTTCGAACCGCGGCGTGACCACCAGGACCTCATTTTTCTTGATTTCAACAAACCCGCCGCCCACTGCCGCATAATAGGTCCTTTCTCCTTTCCGGTAGCGTACGGGAGCGACGGGTATCCGGACCAGCGCGGGAGCATGGCTCGGAAAGACGGCGATCTCGCTTCCGAGCTCATAACGCTTTTCCCTGCGCCGGAAGACGACAACGTCGACCTGCTCTTCTTTCAGGGAACGCCCGTCCGGCGTAAGGATCTGCAGAGAAAGGCGTTCGCCGTTCATTCCTCACCTTCTTTCCGGGCCGCAAAGATGTCTCTGGCCGCAACGCCCGTCAATGATCCGGCTTTCTTCAACGCTTCATCAATCGTCCCGACCATGTAAAAAGCCTGTTCGGGCACATCATCGTGATTGCCGTCGATGATCTGCCTGAAATCACGGATGGTCTCTTTGAGCGGAACGTATCTCCCCGGGATGCCGGTGTACGCCTCGGCCACGAAGAGGGGCTGGGACAAAAATTTCTGCAGGCGCCGCGCCCGTCGGACCACAATCTTGTCCTCTTCCGAAAGCTCTTCCACGCCGAGTATGGCAATGAGGTCCTGCAGCGCTCCGTATCGCTGGAGATAGCCCCGCGTTTTCCGGGCGATTTCGGCATGGTCTTCACCGACGATCGAGGGCTCGAGTATCTGCGATGAGGACTGGAGCGGATCGACAGCCGGATACAGGCCTTGTTCAGCGAGGCGCCGCGACAGTACGATGGAGGCGTCGAGATGGGCAAAGACCGATGCCGGCCCGGGATCGGCCAAGTCGTCGGCAGGGACGTAAACGGCCTGCACCGAGGTGATCGCCCCGTCCCTGGTCGACGCGATCCGCTCCTGGAGCTGTCCCATCTCGGTGAAGAGCGTGGGCTGATATCCGACCTCAGAAGGAATGCGCGCCCTGAGCAGAGATACTTCCAGCCCCGCCTGCACGTAGCGGTAGATGTTGTCGAAGAAGAGAAGCACGTCCTGTTTTCGCTCGTCCCGGAAATATTCAGCCATCGTCAGGGCGGCCAGCGCTACCCGGAAACGCGCACCGGGCGGTTCGTTCATCTGGCCGAAGACCAGGACCGCCCGGTCGAGGACCCCCGACTTCTGCATTTCGAGCCAGAGCTCGTTCCCTTCCCGCGTCCGTTCGCCGATGCCGCCGAAGACGGAGACCCCCCGGTGCTCGATGCCGATGTTCCTGATGAGTTCCATGATGATCACGGTCTTGCCGACGCCTGCTCCTCCGAAGAGGGCGATCTTGCCGCCGCGGGGAAAAGGCGTCAGCAGGTCAACGGCTTTGATGCCCGTTTCCATCACCTGAGGAAACGTTTCCAGCCTGGCATAGGGCATCGCAGGCCTGTGGATGCCCGTGACCCGGCCTTTGGAAAAAGGTTTTTCGTCGATCGGTTCGCCGATGACATTGAAGAGCCGCCCCAGGATCTCCATCCCCGTCGGCACCGAGATCGGTATGCCCGTATCGAAGACTTTCGTTCCACGGGTCAGGGCGTCGGTGGAATCGAGGGCGATCGTCCGCACGATCCCTTCGCCCAGAAGTTGTACCACCTCCAGCGGGAGGCCGAAGTCCCTGTCGCCCGCCCGGAGCAGATTGTTGATGGCCGGGAGGCGGCCGCCGAATTCCACGTCGACAACCGGGCCCATCACCTGAGTGACCGCGCCTTCCGCCTTCTCCTCGGTGAATTCCCTGATGAGCCTGCGAAAGGCCTCTTCTATGATCTCTTCCTGTTTCATTATCACTTTCCGCGATTATGCGAGCTTGCCGGGAGTGCTCTTGACCTCTTCCACGACCCTGGAGGCGAAGAGAACTCCGAGGAGGTCGATGGTAATGGACTCCCGCCTCAGCCGGTTGTACTGAACCCGGCATTCCCAGAGCGCCTTCTCCGCCCGTTCCGTGGCTTCTTCCATCATGATCATCCGCGCCCCCTGTTCGCTTGCGTACGACTCGAGGAGGACATCGTACAATTGGATGCGGACGTAGATCGACAGAAGCTCATCAAAGATCTCCCGGAAAGACGGCTCGTAGTACCACTTTTCGATTGTTGCCCCTCTCTGACCGTTCCGTTCAAGGGTGAGCGGAAGCAATCGTTTGACCTGCGGCAGACGCCGGATGGGCGAGTAAAACTGGGTGTACACGGCATAGATTTCATCGACCCGGCCGCTCGAAAACAGTTCGAGCAGGAGAACGAGCAATTTCTCGATCTCCTCGGGCCGGACGCCAACGCGGCGCCAGCCTTCACTATGCACGATCTCGGCGCCGCGTTTCCGGAAATACCGCTCGCCTTTTTTCCCTTTCATCAAGAACACGGCGTTCTGTCCTGCCTTCTTTCTCTTTTCCCAGAAGTCCAGGGCCAGACGGCAGGCCGCCAGGTTGTAATTGCCGCACATCCCCCGGTCTGCGGTGATGACGAGTGCGGCAACGTTCTTGACGGCGTCCCTTTCCCTGAGCAGCGGTGAAAGCGCTCCGATGCTCAGGCCTTTGCTCTCCAGATACTCTTTCTGAGCGGAAAGGATCGCCCGCATCTTCCGGGAATACTCGCGGATGCCCGCGGCCCGGCGTCTCGTCGCGGAAAGTTTCGCCGCCGACACGGTCGCAAGCGTCCGGGTGATCGCCCGGATGTTCTGAACACTTTTTATCCGCTGCTTGAGCTCGAGTAGCTTCTGCACAGTTGTCTCTCTTACGCGGCCGGCGTCGCTTCGGCCGCTGCCGACCTTTGCCCGAGAAAGTCCCGGGTAAACAGGCTCAAGGCCTGCGCCAGGCTCTTTTCCGTGTCCTCGGACAGGTCTTTCAGCTCGCCGATGCTCCGGAACACGCGCGGGTACCGGGCTTCCATGAAGGTGAAGAGCGACTCTTCATACGCCTTGAGCTTCTCCACCGGCACCGCATCGAGATAGCCGTTGACCGCTGCGTAGAGGATGACGATCTGTTTCTCCAGCGAGAGCGGTGCATGCTGGTCCTGTTTCAGCACTTCCCGCTCCCGTTCGCCCCGGGTCAACTGGTCCAGCGTCGCCTGGTCGACTTCCGCGCCGAACTTTACAAACTGCGCCATCTCGTGGTACTGGGCCAGGTCGATGCGCAGGCGGCCGGCCACTTTTTTCATGGCCCGGGTCTGGGCCATGCCGCCGACCCGGGAAACGGACAGGCCGACATCCATCGCCGGCCTGAATCCTTCGTTGAACAGGCCGGCATCGAGGAAGATCTGTCCGTCGCAGATGGAAATGACATTGGTCGGGATAAAGGAGGATATGTCTCCCGCCAGGGTCTCGACGATGGGGAGCGCAGTAAGGGAGCCGCCGCCGAGGTCGTCCCGCAGCCTAGCGGCCCGCTCGAGCAGACGGGAGTGGATGTAGAAGATATCGCCGGGGTAGGCTTCGCGTCCGATCGGCCGCTTTAAGAGGGCCGATATCTCACGGTACGTGACCGCGTGCTTGCTCAGGTCATCGTAGATGACCAGGGCGTGGCCGCCGTTGTCCATGATTTCCTCGCCCATGGCGCAGGCAGCATAGGGGACCAGGTAGCGAAACGCCGGCTCCTCGTTGGAAAAGGCCACCACGATGATGGTATGCTCCATCGCGCCGCGCTCCTGGAGCGTACGGACCACGCGGGCCACCGTCGACGCCTTCTGGCCGATCGCCGCGTAGATGCAGACGACGCCCGCATCTTTCTGGCTCAGAATGGCGTCGATGGCGATCGTGGTCTTGCCGATCTTCCGGTCGCCGAGAATCAGCTCGCGCTGGCCCCGCCCCAGGGGAACGAGGGCATCGATGATCTTAATGCCGGTGTGCAGCGGCTCGATCACCGGATGACGCTTGACCACGCCGGGCGCCGTCCTTTCCGCGGGCCGGAATTTCTCCGTCTCTATCGGCCCTTTTCCATCGATCGGCTGACCCAAAGCGTTCACGATCCGGCCTCTGAGCGCCTCGCCCACGGGGACCTGCAGCAGGCGTCCGGTCCGTTCCACAACGCTCCCTTCTTCTATCTCCTCTTCCGGGCCGAGCAGGAGGCATCCCGCGACATCCCGCAACAGATTAAAGGCGATGCCGTAGATATCGTGCTGGAAGCGGATGACCTCCTGGGCGCCCACGCCGCGCAGGCCGGAGACGATCGCAACGCCGTCGCCGACCTGAAGGACTTCCCCGACGTCGCTCAGCTCTTCGACGCGGAGCCGCGGCTCGGTCTTCTCGATGATCCTCGTCAGGTGCGCGGCCGTCTCATCGACCGTGGTCAGCCCCTCCCGCTTTTTCGCCGCAAACTGTGATTCCAGGTTTTCCAGGAGTCTCCGCCGGAGGTCGAGGTCGAGCTTTTTTTCACCCCCGAGAATCAGCCTTGCGCCGACATCGAGGTGCGGGTTCACTCTCACGTCGATCGAGATCTCTCTCCCCGCAGCAGCCGACAGCATTTCCTTCAGTCGCCCGACGACAAGAGGATCAAGAGGGGTCTGGGTTTCCAGGAGGACCGCGGACCCGGGCAGGCCTTTGAGAAGACGGCCCAGATCGGATGCATCAAGCCTGCTCACGTTCTTTTTCATGCTCTATACTCTCTGCCACGTACTGGGGCGCCTGTGCCGGTGGAGTCTCTAGGCTCCTCTCACTGTTGGGAAGTGGTCCCTTCCATCTCTTTCAGACGGTCGAGAATGAGTTTTTGCGTCAAAGAGCGGCGCTCGCTTTCAGTCAACGCTTCCTCGAGAAAGCGGCGGGCGACCACGCCGATCAGTTTGACGAGTTGTTCGGAAGCCTCACTGATCACCTTGTTTTTTTCGGCGTCGACGGTCTGCTGTGCCTGGAGAATGAGTGCGGCGGCTTCCCCTTCGATCCGTTTCAGGCCGGCCCGGCGCTCTTGCTCGGCATCTGCCCTGCCTTTTTCCATGATCCGTTGGGCTTCCACGCGTGCCTCGGCCGCGATTGCGGCAGACTGCGCCCGTGCTTCCGCATACGCCTCCCCGGCGCGATTGGCTTCTTCTACCTGAGCGGCAACCCGCTCCCGCCGTTCCTTGAGATTTTTTCCCACAGTGCGACGCAGGAGAAACCATATGATCACGAGCAGCAGAATAAATTGAACGAACTCGACCGCAAAAATCACCGGTGCCGCCGTGATTTCATGAAGCGCTTCTTGAAATAGTTCTTTCATCGGTCACTTTGCCGCTTCCCCGGCCGCGAGGACCCGGCTGACGACAATCCGGAGAGCATCCTCATCCACCTTGCCGATCATTTTGAACAGTGTTTGCCTGCAGCAGGCCAGGAGCTGTTCTTTGAGTTTGGCTTGTTCCGCTTCCTTGATGCGCGCAACCTCTTTCTGTCCCCTGGCAAGGATGTTATCCGCCTCGGCACTGGCCTCGGCAATTTTCAACGCTCGTATACGTATAAGTTCTTCCTTCACTTCCCGCGACAGACGGCCGGCTTCTTCGGTCATGTCGGTCACGATCTCTGCCGCCTCTTTCCGCGACCTCTCGAGCAATGCTTTCGCTTCTTCATATGTGGCGCGCGCGCTCTCCAGTTTGCCGGCCCTTCTTTCCATCGCTTCGATCAGGGGAAGAAAAAACACTTTTCTCAGGATGAAGAAGGTCACGAGAAAAATGGCCGCTATCGCCGCCATGGTGACCGGATTCAGCTGCTCCAAAGGATTGAGACCCATATGCCGACCCTTGCGCTCCCGACGGACTAG
The DNA here is from genome assembly GCA_033854515.1 of Nitrospirota bacterium. Classification (GTDB taxonomy): domain Bacteria; phylum Nitrospirota; class UBA9217; order UBA9217; family UBA9217; genus JAWOJY01. The sequence continues at coordinate 7,863 of JAWOJY010000084.1, read as the reverse complement.
ATCTTTGCCGCCACCATCAGCGCGATGACCAGGCAGTAAATTACCAGCGCTTCGACCAGCGCCATCGCGACAAGCATGGTGGTAAAAAGCTGCGGTGCTACTTCCGGCTGCCTGGTCATGCCCTCGATGGCCGCATGGGATATTTTTCTCATGGCCAGAGAAGCGGCGATGGCGACCGGTACGATGGTCAATGTCGGTACGAACACCATGAGGATTGCCTGCATCGATCTTCCCCCTTTCCGGGTCCCGTTAGAGAGCCCGTGTCTCTGACGGGGTGAAAAACACCATTTCCTCGGAACAGCGGCACAAAGCAACGGTTATAATCGTGAGAGAATTTATTCTCTACACGGCGTTCACTTCCCTTTCCGGGCCGGTTCGGAAGACGGCGGTCCGGCCGGCGTCACATCCTGACGCTCTTTCTCTTGAGGTCTTTTCTCTTCGGTATGGACGGCTTCAGCCAGAAAGTTTGCCGTCAGCAGGGTGAAAACCATTGGCTGAATAAAGGCCGGTATCAGACCCAAGGCATGAATGATCAGGGGTATCCCGTACGGCGCCGCTTTGGCGACCAGAAGGGCAACCATGAATTCCCCGCCGATATTGCCGAACAGCCGGAGGGAGAGCGAGAGCGTATCGCCGATCTGGGAGATGACCTGCAGCGGATTGGGCCAGAAGAGATGCTTGACGGCGCCCGAAACGCCTTTGAATCTGACGCTGATGACCACGATCCCGATCATGGCGATCAGGGCCAGCGTCAGCGGCCCGCTGTAGTAGGAGGTCGGCGGAATGTTTATGATCGGAAATGCCACGACAGACAAAAGATTACAGAACAAAATAAACAGGAACAGACTGGCAAGGAACGGTGCGATCACCGACACCCCGTCAGGGCGTATGTTCCTGGCCTGCCGCACAAACCACTCCAGGGCATACTCGGCGACGTTCTGGAGCCTGTCGGGCACTTCTGCCGGTTTCCGCCGGATCATCACAAGGGCCAGAGCGGTCAGGACCAGCGCCACGAGCGTGAAGTTGAAGATGACGATATAGGGCGTCAAGCGCTGCACGGTCTCAGGCATGGATCCACCTTCAGCTCCTGACCCGGACAAGCCCCGCTAAAAGACGGGACAGGCCGGGAACAAGGAGCTTGAACCACGAAGGCGCCAAGGTCGCGAAGGTTTTAGAGGCTTTCAAGCCTGCAAGCTTGCAAGCTGACAAGCAATGTGAAGCGTCTTCGTGGTAAATTTTTCTTGCCATTTTGAGAAGAATTTGATTCCTTAGCAAATAATTACCATTCTTTCTTAAGCCGCATCATATCACGGACAGCCAGACTGAAGGCGATCAGGATGCCGGCGCCGGTAAGATAAGGAAAGGTGGTGAGCCATTTGTCCAGACCATATCCGATGGCGCCCCCCGCGGCAATGTAACTGGGTATCAACGACCAGACGGCGATGATCTTAAGCAGCTTTGTCGAGATCAGACCCTTCATGGCTTGTATGCTCCTTCTTTGCCTGCGTCAGAACCTGGACCGGTTCTTTTTCCGCTTCTTCAGGCCTTGCCCTGGCCGGCATATGCTGCCAGATCTTCACGATGACGATACCTCCGATGATGGCGGCCGTCGCATATGCCACGAACGGCATCAGCGCCGAACTCGATGCGTCAAACGCCTGAGGACTGCTGGCGGCCATGAGGCTTAAATAAACGGCCAGACCGGGCAGCGTCAACACGCCCAGGAGAAGCGTGATCAAAGCCTTGTTCCGGAGAGAGGTCAGGATTCCTACGACAATGGAGATGCCTGCCAGGAGCCCGAGCAGACAGGGGAGAACAAACTTAGACCACCCGAGGACGACGGTCAAGGGCAACAGAGCGCCGAGTAATGCCAGGAGGGTCAGCGAGGTCCAGAGCAGGTTCAGGAAGAGGGCCAGAAAATATCCGTTTCGCTCTTTTTCACCGGCTTCTTCATCGAAAAAAAGAAGTACGTTCCATTGTCCGCCTCCCTCCACTCGTTTTTTGACCATTTAAAACGCGTCGAAAACTTCGAGAAAACGAGATGCTGTATCAGATCCCAAGGAGCACGATGAGGCGCAAAATGAACGCCGAGTGCGTGAACTCTTTCGCTCCGCCCGCAGCTCAGGAAGTCCCGCTGATCAGCAAGACCTTGTTCGGAAAAGGGTTTTTGCTTTTAATAAAAGTATATCAAGCGCCCTTCTGTCAGTCAATGCAGCTTTAGTTCTATATAGCCTGACACATTCGTCACTGGCGCATTGCAGCAGAAAAAAAATGAGTTCATGAATCCGCGTGCTACAATAACTTTATGAGACACTCCTGAAAATTTCGCGACAGAGGGGGAGCGCATAATGTCTGTTCATCCATTGTTCTCCGCTTCGATGGCGACCGTGATGTGCACTGCCGGTGTCTTTCTTGTTTCGTCATGGGCCGCAAGTGATTCCCGGCCGGGCCGCTCTCAGGAAACAGTCAAGCTCCCCCAACCGCTCTACGACGGGACGGTCTCAATAGAAAAGACCTTACGCGAACGGCGGTCCGTGCGAAATTACAAAAAAGCGCCGCTGGCCCTGGCTGAAGTGTCACAGCTCCTCTGGGCGGCCCAGGGCATTTCGGCATCAGGGGGAAGGCGGACCGCTCCTTCGGCAGGAGCGCTCTATCCTCTCGAGGTGTACGTCGTCATCGGCAACGTGGCAGGTCTTTCGCCCGGCATCTATCGGTATGATCCTTACAGACATGAGCTTGCAGCGGTCACGGACGGCGACCGCAGGGCTGAACTGTGCAATGCGGCACTGGGGCAATCACCGATAAAAAACGCAGCAGCGGTGCTGGTGTTCTCCGCGGTATATGAGCGCACGACGGGCAAATACGGGGACCGGGGCATCCGGTACGTGCATATGGAGGCCGGCCATGCGGCCCAGAACGTTTATCTCCAGGCGGTCGCCCTGGACATCGGGACGGTGGTCATCGGCGCTTTCGACGATAATGCGGTAAAAAGGATCATGCACATGGAGGAACGGGAGCGGCCGCTATACATCATGCCGGTGGGAAAAAAGTGAGGACGCATGAACGCCGTGGCGCATCATATGTGAGGTCGGAAGACCATGCAGGGCTGGGTCATACCGCCGTCGAAAGAGCCGACGAAAAGCAAAAAGAAGTTCAGGGAAGAACGGGAGAAGAAGGTGCGATGGCTTGTCCGGTACGGTTACCTCAGGTCGGAGCGCATCAAGCGGGCGATGCTCACGGTCCCGCGGGAGGATTTCATCCCGGCCCTGTATCAGGACTACGCTTACCGCGAGGTGCCGCTCCCTCTTCCCGGCAAGAAGGCGACCATCTCGTGCCCGCACAGCTATCCTCTTTTTTACGAGCCGCTCGGCCTGGATGAAGGCCACCGGTTTCTCGAAATCGGTCTCGGTTCAGGTTACGGGACCGCCCTGGCGCGGGAAATCGTCGGAAACGACGGTCTGGTGGTGTCCGTCGAGATCGACCCCCTGACCTTTGAATTTGGTAAAGACAATCTCGAACGCGCCGGATATCGCGACATCATCCTCGTACAGGGTGACGGCGGCCTCGGTTATCCGGAGACTGCCCCCTACGACAGGATCTGCGTTACGGCTGCGTGCGCGGAGATCCCGCATCCGTTGCTCGAGCAGCTCAGGACCGGAGGAAGACTTATTGCGCCTGTAACAGCACAGGGCGTTCAGACCCTGACCGTGTTCGAAAAAAGCGAACGGGCGGTCACAAGACGGATCATCTGCGAAGTGCTGTACATTCCCCTGCGGGGAGCGTTCGGCGCGCCGGATGAGGAGATGCCGTGAGAAGAGTCCTTATCATACCGGTGGGCGAGGTAGACATGAACACGCTCGATTCCATTGCCCGCGCGCTCCGGGAAACGTATCAATGCGAGACCGCGGCGGGCGGATTGTTTTCCGTGCCGCAAAAGACGTATAATGCCCGGAGAGAACAATATAACTCCACGAAGATATTGCAGGCGCTTGAGGGCCTCAAAGCCGGCACGGAGGAACGTCTCCTCGGCGTGATCGATGAAGATCTCTATGTCCCGGAACTCAATTTTGTATTCGGCGAGGCGGACGTGAAGGCCGGGATCGCGATCATCGCCCTTCCGCGGCTGCGGCAGGAGTTCTATGGGCTCGAGCCGGACAGGGGACTTTTTCTCCTGAGGGCGGCGAAGGAGGCCATCCATGAAGTGGGGCATACGTGCGGCCTCGGTCACTGCCCCGACCCCGCGTGCGTCATGCATTTCTCGAACAGTCTCAGGGACACGGATGTGAAGAATCAGAGGTTTTGCGCCGCATGCGGGAAAAAGTTCGGTGCTTGAGGCCGCGATGATGAGAGAAATACCCGATTCAGGCAAACAGAGGTGACTCATGAACCGGCGTGAATTCCTGATGACCCTTGCGGGAGGCGCGGTGTATGCGGCAGCAGGGAAAACCGCGGGAGGGACGGACGTGAGCAAAGAAGCGAAGAGGGACGCGAAGCGCGGGAAAACATCCGTTGCGCTCGTGAAGACCCGGGACCGGGCTGAGGGCGTGAAGAGGGCGATTGACCTCCTGGGGACCAACCCGGTGAAGGGCAAAGAAGTGCTGCTCAAGCCGAACTTCAACACTGCCGATGAATTCCCCGGCTCGACCCACAACGATACGCTCTCTCACCTGATCATCAAGCTCAAGGACATGGGCGCGAAAAACATCACCATCGGCGAGCGGAGCGGGCCTCCCGACACCGCAGACGTGATGCGGCAGAAGGGGATCTATGAGCTGGCCAAAAAGCACGATGTCCGGATCATCAATTTCGAGGACCTGTCGCAAAATGAATGGGTGCGGGTGCAGCCCGAAGGAAGCCACTGGCGAAACGGCTTTCTCGTCGCGAAGCCCGTGGTCGAGTCCCCCTGCGTGGTGTCCACCTGCTGCCTCAAGACCCACGGCTACGGCGGCGTCTTCACCATGTCCCTCAAGCTCTCCGTGGGAGTTACCCACAAGAAGAACATGTCCGAACTCCACACCTCGTTCCTCAGCATGCGCAAGATGATCGCCGAGATAAACACAGCATACTCGCCGTCACTGATTTTGCTGGACGGCCTCGTTGCCTTCACGGACGGGGGGCCGTCACACGGACCGAGGAAGGCGGCTGACGTGATCCTTGCCGGTACGGACCGCATCGCCATCGATGCAGTCGGCGTGGCGGTCCTGAAGGACCTCGGCAGCAACCGCGCCATCATGGACAAAAAGATTTTCGAGCAGGAACAGATCAGCCGGGCTGCGGAGCTCGGGCTGGGCGTGTCCCGGCCGCAGGATATCGAGATCGCGGCGGACGATGGGGCGGGAAAAGAATACGTGGAGAAGTTGATGAATATATTATTGAAAGGGTGATCTTATCAAAATTACCGCGAAGACGTACCCTGCTGTTGCCATAACGCGGGCATAAACAAAGAGCGCGAAGAAAATCTTAAACGCGTTTGATGAAAGCGTTGAACCCTTCGCAACCTTCCCCGTCCTCTGCGGGCTTGTCCGGGTCAGGAACATGAAACAAGAAGCATACATATACACCGCACTTGAAGAAGGCAAGGTCCAGTGCAACACCTGCCGGCGCCGGTGCGTCATCCAGAAGGGAGGGGCAGGCTGGTGCCGGACACGGGCGAACGAAGGCGGCATGCTTTACACCCTCATCTACGGCGAAGTCTCGTCGATCTCGATCAATCCCATCGAGAAGAAGCCGGTGTACCATTACTATCCCGGCTCGCGGTGGTTTTCCCTCGGGAGCGTGGGATGTAACTTCAGGTGTCCCGGCTGCCAGAACTGGGACATCGCCCATTGGAAACGGGGGCCCACCGGCACGGAATATATCTCTCCCGAGCAGCTTGTTTCCCGGGCAAAGGCCGCCCGCTGCCTCGGCGTCTCATGGACATTCAACGAGCCGGGAATCTGGTTCGAATACACCTTCGACTCAGCGAAGATCGCAAAGACCCGGGGGCTCCATACCAATTACGTGACGAACGGGTATCTCACCGGGGAAGCGCTTGACATGATCGCGCCGTTTCTCGACGTCTACCGGGTGGACGTCAAAGGATTTTCCGACAAGACGTACTCCCGGATCGGGCATATCAGCGGATACGACGGGATCCTCGAAACGGCGCAAAGGGCGAAGAAGCTCGGGATGCACGTGGAGGTCGTAACAAACATCATTCCGGGATATAACGACGACGAACAAGAACTCCGGGGCATCGCCGCGTGGATCAAGAGCAGCCTCGGTCCTGAAACGCCGTGGCACGTGACGAGGTTCCATCCCCATCACGAACTGGGCCATGTCCCGCCCACGCCGATCGAGTCGCTGGAAAAGGCGTGGGGTCTGGGAAAAGAAGCAGGGCTCTGGTACGTGTACCTCGGCAACGTCCCCGGCCATCGATGGGAAAACACCTGGTGCCATAAATGCGGGGAGCTTTTGATAGAAAGGTACATATTCGACGTCATTCAGAATAAGATCGGGAACGGCAAATGTCCTTCGTGCGGTACGATGATTCCCGGAAGGTTCGGGAAACAGTAGGGTTTTTTCATCCCAGTGTAACTGGTAAATCTAATGGCAAGGATGGACCGATGAAGACTTTTTTTGCGCCTCCGGAACGCTCAGGCGGCGACGAGCTGCAAGCAGAAATAGCCTTTGTCAGTAAGAATCCCATTTTGGACGGACTGCTGCACTCGGTGAGCGGACTACTGGCAGTGCTGAATGAGCATCGCCAGATCCTTGCCGTGAATGATTCATTGCTCGAGATGCTGGGCATCGATGATGCGAAAACCACACTAGGGCTTCGGCCCGGAGAGGCACTCACCTGTATCCATGCCTGTGAAATGCCGGGAGGGTGCGGGACTAGCGAGTACTGCTCGACCTGCGGCGCGGCGATCAGTATCGTTTCCAGTCTTGCGGAGAACCAGCCGGTGGAAAGAGAATGCGCGATGGTAACGGAAAAGCACGGTAGAAAACAGGATCTTTTCTTCCGTGTGCGATGCGTTCCTCTTACGTTTAAAGACAGACGGGTCCTTCTCCTGTTCCTGCAGGATATTTCCTACCAGCAGCGCTTGGTAACGCTGGAGCGGGTGTTTTTCCACGATATCACCAATATCCTCAGCTTGATAACGATGACTAGTGATTTACTCATGTTACGAGCAGACGACCGAAACAAGGGAATGGTAGAGAAGTTGAACAAGCTTTCAAAAAGGCTGGAGAACGAAATAGCAATCCAGCGGTGCCTCAGCCAGGCCGGGCCCCTGACCTATCAACCCGTGTTTACGTTCGTGTCTGTTCCGCAGTTGATGCAAGAGATTAAGGATATTTACTCCAGCAATCCGGTGTCGCAGAACAAGCGATTGACCATCCCGGATGCTGTCCCTGCGGTCTTGGTCAAGACCGACTATTCCCTCCTGCTCCGGGTGCTCAGCAATATGATCAATAATGCCTTTGAGGCGACAGAAGCGGGCGGCGAAATCCGCGTATGGGCGGAGCAGCCGGCGGGGAAAATCGTATTTTGCGTATGGAACGGAAGTGCAATCCCCGGGGACATTGCAAAAAGGGTCTTCCAGCGCAATTTCAGCACCAAGACGAGCATCGGCAGGGGGCTCGGGACCTATTCGATGAAGTTGTTCGGCGAGGATATTTTGCACGGGTCCGTGGATTTCACCTCCTCGGAAGCCGATGGTACGGTGTTCCGCTTCAGCCTTCAGACCTAAGTGTGTTTACGCAGTGTTAGTCGCAATCGCATTGCTGTAATGTTCAGTTGCCTCTTTTCCTCCTTCCAGTGATACATCGTTTTTGCGTGCATCCACTATTTTATGGCCCCCGGAAATGAGTTGCTTCTAG
>JAWOJY010000083.1:0-3180 GCA_033854515.1 Nitrospirota bacterium | reverse complement strand
GATATACTCCACAAAGGGAGATGCCATGTTTGCTATCAATCATGCTGCCACCGCACTTGTAATTAAAAAGGTGTACTGGACAGTGCCGATGATCTGGATACTCATTTCGGTTCAGGTCATGGAACTTCTCTGGGTGGTGCTGAATTTTGTGAGCTTAGAGCGAACAACAACAGACAGAGAGGTCCAATACGTCGGTAATATCCATCTGTCGGAAATGCCTTATTCACATTCCATCGTCACCATGTCGAGTGCAGCGGTTATATCATGGCTTGTCCTTAGTCAAGGGTTTGGCTTGCAGAATATCGGCGCTGCTTTCGGGTTAGGCATCGCTTCACATCTCGTACTCGACCTCATAACGCATGACCGTGACATCCCAATAGCGCCATTTATTGATGGTCCGAAATTTGGGCTTGGATTGTATGCTAGGCTTCCGGTTCCTGCGTTCTTTGTAGAGATAGGGTACGGGCTGTTATGCTGGTCGATTTACGGTGGAAATTGGCTATTGCTTGCCACAATCGTCTTTTTCAATCTCGCGAATCTGAGTATGTTTTTTAAAACAATACCGGGGATTGAGCGCACGCTGGCAGGCAAACCTCGAATGATAACCTCCGTCGTATTTTTCCAGATCGTGATTACCTTGGTCCTAGTTGGAGTATTGAGCTGATAGTGCCGTATAAGACCACAGTGAGGAAATCATAAATGGCAGATTATCAAGACATCAAACGTTATCTCACCAATTTGAACGAGGAACGGAACAGCGCAGCGCTCTACCGGGCAGTGGCTGAGCATGAAAAAAACCCTCAGATTGCCGAAGTTTATTTGCGGTTGGCCAAAACCGAAGATGCACATGCAGAAGCCTGGGCGAAGAGATTGATTGAAGCCGGCGCTGACATGCCAATGTTCCGTCCCTCGATGCGCACGCGCACACTTATATGGCTTGTTCGACGTTTCGGCGTCAACATCGTCCTTCCGAGTCTCTCGATGATGGAGAGAAAAGGCTCACGTGCTTACAGCTCACAGCCCGAAGCTCTGGATATGGTTCCTGCGGAACAGTCACATGCCCGTCTGCTTCGACAAATAGGACAGACGTCCGGAAGCGGGGTGCAGGGAAGTGTACTGGCACGGCTCGAAGGCCGTCACCGATCCGCGGGTGGAAACGCCCTTCGTGCCGCGGTGTTGGGCGCAAGCGACGGTCTGCTGTCAAACTTCAACCTCATCATGGGCGTGGCAGGGGCCGAACTATCGAGCAAAACTATCCTGCTCACTGGCTTTGCGGGCCTGCTTGCCGGCGCGATATCAATGGCTCTTGGTGAATGGATCTCTGTCCGGAGCTCACGGGAACTTTACCAGAAACAGATACGTACTGAAAAAGATGAGATTGCCACGGCACCGGAAGAAGAGGTTGAAGAATTGGTTTTGATATACCAGGCGCGCGGGATGGACGAGGCAACGGCGCGCCAGATTGCGACCCGGCTCATGAATAACCAGGCTACTGCAATTGATGCGCTTGTCCGCGACGAGCTCGGTATTAACCCTGAAGAACTTGGAGGCTCAGCCTGGGAAGCAGCGATCACATCTTTTCTTCTTTTTGCCCTAGGAGCCATTGTGCCTGTCATACCTTTTACCTTTCTTAGTGGGTCAACAGCAATTATTGCGAGTGCCATTTTGAGCGCTGTCGGCTTATTCGCTGTCGGCTCGGCCATTACACTTTTTACGGGAAGATCGATACTCTATTCCGGCATACGTCAGGTGCTTTTTGGGCTAGCCGCAGCAGCAGCGGTTTTTCTGGTAGGGCATCTGATTGGCGTAAGCATATTAGGGTAAAAAGAAAGCGTGTTTGTTTTTTCCTGAATGTGGAGTTGCGATTTTTTGAATCATTGCACATTTCGTTCGGAATCTTGACATATAGAATTAAAGGAAACAGCGCTATGATCGTTTCCTCATCTAAAAGTGGTTTCTGGCAGCAGTCCGTTCCCGAGCTTATGAAACAGCTGAACGCAACTGCCTCCGGCCTCACGAGCGGCGAAGCGGCTGATCGGCTGAAGCAGGTCGGCCCGAACGTGTTGCGTCCTCCCCGGAAGCGCGCGCTGGTTCTTCAATTCCTGGCCCGGTTCAAGAATCCTCTCGTTCTCATCCTGCTTGTCGCCAGCGTAATATCCGCCATTACCGGCGATGTGACCAGCTCCCTTATCATCAGCGTCATCGTCGTTATGAGCGTGACCCTCGATTTTATCCAGGAGTACCGCGCAGACAAGGCGGCGGAAGCACTCCGCCAGAAGGTGGCCATCCGCGTCCGTGCGCTTCGCGACGGGAAAATCGTGGAAATTTCGGAGCCTATGCTGGTGCCGGGAGACGTCGTCCTTCTTGCGGCCGGTGATCTCATCCCCGCCGATGGTCGCGTGCTCGATGTCAAAGATTTCTTTGTGAACCAGGCGCTTTTGACAGGAGAATCCTATCCGGTAGAAAAGTTTCTGCGCGATCTGCCCGATGCGGGACAGGACATGGCAAATGCCGTGAACTCCGTGTTCATGGGCACTTCTGTGGTAAGCGGCTCCGCTACGGTGCTTATCTGCCGTACCGGGCCGGCCACATCGCTGGGCGAGATCGCCGACACGCTCACGACCAAGGCGCCTCCCACGTCATTCGAGCAGGGCACGCAGCGTTTCGGTCTTCTCATCATGCGGATCACGTTTCTGCTCGTGCTCTTCGTCGTTCTCGTCAATGCCTTCTTCCACAGGCCGCGGCTCCAATCGTTCCTCTTTGCCGTGGCGCTTGCCGTGGGCCTCACGCCCGAGCTTCTTCCCATGATCGTGTCCGTGACCCTGGCGCGCGGGGCGATCCGCATGGCGAAAAAGAAAGTGATCGTCAAGAGGCTCGAATCCATTCACAATTTCGGAAGCATGAATGTCTTGTGCACGGATAAGACCGGCACGCTCACCGAAGCGCGCATCCGCCTGGAGCGGCACATGGATGCTCTGGGTCGAGAAAGCAGCCGCGTTCTGGAACTGGTTTACCTCAACAGTTTTTTCGAATCGGGGCTCAGGAGCCCAATTGACGATGCCATCCTCGAACATAAAGAGATCGACATCACATCCTGGAAGAAGATCGATGAGGTGCCCTTCGACTTTGAGCGCCGCAGGGTCTCGGTTATCGTCGATAACGGCACGAGCAGGCTGCTCG
>JAWOJY010000082.1:0-3131 GCA_033854515.1 Nitrospirota bacterium | reverse complement strand
TCCCCTTTGCCTTTATCACCGCCCTGGACGCATCTTGGTGTAAACTGGAAGTATAGTGCGGAGATTAAAGAACATGGCGGGCGGTAAAGGACGAAGAATTCTTCTTATTGCAGCCATCATCGTCGCGGCCTTCATCATAAGTGTGTTTCTACTCGGTGCGCTTCTCGGTGAATGGGGACCTCATATCTCTCTGGAAGACATTGTGCAGTCGATTCAATCATTCGGCCTCGGGGGCATGCTGGTTTCCATGGGGATCATGATATTTCATGCCTTTGTTCCCTTTCCCGGCGAGCTTGTGGCCATAGCAAACGGTATGGCGTACGGGGCGCTGTGGGGGTCGGTGATTACCTGGTCGGGCGCGATGATGGGCGCATTGATTGCTTTCGGACTCACGCGAAGGTTCGGCAGGCCGTTCGTAGAGAAGATGGTTCCGGAAAAAAAACTGCGCACCGTGGACGAGTGGGTAGAAAAATACGGCAGCGGCGCCCTCATCTTCAGCCGGCTCATGCCGTACATCGCTTTCAGCCTTGTAAACTACGCCGCGGGTCTCACCGCGGTTTCGTGGTGGACCTTTGTCTGGACGACCGGCGTCGGCATCCTGCCCATGACGGTCGTCATGTCCGTCATGGGCAAGGGGATAATGGCCCTGCCGTGGAGGATCTGGGCGATCGTGTTTGCCGCAGTGATTCTTCTCTGGATGCTCACCCACCGGGTTCTCGTGCACCGGAGAGGCGCGTCTTCGGGGAAAAGCACTTCCGGCAGCGACCGGGGACGATGAAAGCATGATGAAGTGATAAAGAAGGAATGATCAGGCGGCGCAGGATGTCCCCCATGATCACACGTTTGCAGTCTGTCAGTTTCGATACGCCATGCTGGCCCGCCGGCTGTGTTATACTTTCAACAGACACTTTTTGCGTCACCGGTATGAGAGAAAAAACGGAAAAAGAAAAAACGATTTCCGTCGATGAACAAAGGGCGTCCGACGAGCTTGCCTATCTTCGGGAGGAGGTCAAGCGGCTGCGGATGACCCTGAATTTCCTCACCCTGGGCATTGAAACGCTCCTGAAACGCCGGGGATTCCGGATCTACAAGAAAGAGCCTGCCGAAGACCTCCTCATTCCGGCAGCAGCATGCCTCGACGACTATTATGCCATGCTCCACAAGTATTCATTCCGCCTCCTGCTCCGCGACGTGATCAAGTACCAGGACCACTTCACACTCGAACAGGTGACCCGGTACGCGACGGCCGGCGTTACGAAAGAGTATGTCCGTTATCTTGTCTCCATCGGGCTGGTCGGGAAAAAGTCGGGAGGCTATGAGATCATCAACCGGCCGATCAAGAGCTTCGGCGAAACGCTCGAGTGGTATATCGCCGAGATATTCAAACGGGAGTTCGGTTCGGAAGCGGTGTGGAGCGTGAAGTTCAAGCGGCCCGCGGTCGGGGGCGACTACGACGTGATCGCGAAGTTCGGCGGCTCGCTTCTCTATATGGAAGTGAAGTCGTCGCCTCCCAAACAGATCTACGACAGCGAGATCGCCGCTTTCCTCGACCGCGTTGCGGACCTCTCACCGGAGATCGCGGTCTTCTTCATGGACACGGAACTACGCATGAAGGACAAGATCGTGCCCATGTTCGAAAGCGAACTTCGCAGGCGGTTCTCCGACGCGCCCGCAGTCCTGCGCATGGAGCGCGAGCTTTTTGAGATACGGGACAGCATATTCATCATCAATGCGAAAGAGAGCATCATCAGGAATATCGAAAAAGTCCTCGATCGGTATCACAAGAGCCACGAGCCTTGGCTGCAGCAAACAAAAAAAGTCCTTCGGACCGCATAAGCTCATGTGACTCCCGACAAGTCATCGCCCGCTCGTCTGCTCTTAATAGCTGTACCGTAGTCCCACACTCACAATATTGTCCGTCGTATAGGTGCCGGCCACATTGGAGTTGCTCATCTGGCGGTCATACTGGCCGTCGATAAACCACTTTTTCCCGATTTCGTGCTGCAAACCCAGAGAAACCGTATTGGCCGTCACCCTGAACCCCGAAGGCTGATCATAGTCGCGGACGAGATAGTTGTACCCGAGGAGGACCGTGGATTTCGGCGTGGCCAGATACCCGGCCCAGATGCTAACGGAGTTGCCCCGGTAGGTAAAAATCGCGGAACTGGCGTCGTTCTTTTCGTACTCATAGATTTCCTTAAGCCAGAACGCGGGGTCCAGCTTCTCCTTCAGCGTAAAGGTCCCGCCGTACGCCGAGCTGTTTCGCGCCGAATTATTGTACCCTTTGATCCTGCCGTTGGCGGCGACCCGGGCCAAAAAAATATCGCCCAGGGACTTGATGACGCCCGCGCTTGCATTTCCGATGGTCGAGTCGAATTCCGTAAAGCGGCTGTACGAAGTATGTTCGACGCTACCGAGAAGAAAAAGGGATGTATCGGAAGCGACATCCGTGGATATCCCGAGGTCTGCAAAGATATCGAGCGATGCGTCGCCGCTCGATTGCGAGCTCGAACCCGTGTATTTCTGTCCGGGCCCTCCCGTCATAGTCATCGCGCCTATCATCCCTGCGCCCATCGCGCCCGTCATGCCCGCTGCGCCGCCGCGCTTGTCCGACAGGAGGCCGACGACGTTGTCTTCGTATATGATCTTGGCTTCGGCGTCGTAAAGCACTCCGGCCCGGGACGCCGGAGCAAAAATGAAATATATGAACAACACCATACCGAGAATGACCACAGTATTCAACACTCGATGACTTCGCATTGCAGCTTCTCCTTTTCGACTGCCTGCTATCAAATTTTTACTTTTTCACGTTCACAGGGATATGCTTGATACTTTTATTGTATGCCATTGTGCTATGTACAATACAATAATAACACAACGTTGACAAACATAAAAAACAGGCAGCCGTACTTTTGTACGGCTGCCTGTTGACAGATCCACTTTGAATTATTGACTTTTCTCTAAACCGGAGCTAATTTCCCCTCAGCGGACATGTCCGCCGGCGGGACGCTCCATTCTCTCCGTGCTCCCGAAGCCTTCATGTCTTTCTTCCATTCCGCTTTTTCCATGCTCGGTCTTCTCTTCCAGCTTCGAGATCTCTTTATGAGAGCCGGTTTCGACCTTGTGTACCT
>JAWOJY010000081.1:0-27612 GCA_033854515.1 Nitrospirota bacterium | reverse complement strand
CGCGATATACCGTGAACCGAACCACTCCACCACCTCGGGTTCATCGCCGAACGCGCGCGTGCAGATGATGGGGTTGTCGGGGTTGTTGTTTACGTCCACGACCGGAGAGAATACCGCGTGGATCCCGGATGCACGTGTTTCGTCACGGACGGCGTCGAGCATTCTGTCGAGAAGCTGCCCGTCCTTCCGGGAACGCCGGTTGATCGCGGACGCGACTGCCCGCTGGCTCGGAAAGTTCGTGCCTCCCGAAAGCTGCTGGCCCAGTCCGCGCTCCACATCGGATGCGATGAGCAGGGGAACATCGGCCTGCGCCTGGATTTCCCGAAGATGACGAGGGGTATTCTCTATGTCTCCGCCGAACAGGATGAAGCCGCCGACGCCTTCATGAACAAGCGCGGCGATTTCCTCTCTATAAGCGGAATCACCGAGCCGGGGGCCGTCGATCCTCGGCATTACCATCTGTGCAACGTCCTGTCCGAGTGTGCGCGCTTTCGTTGTCATAGAGCCATTTTCTCTTTTTCTTCGGGGCTTTGCAAGCTTTTTTTAATTTATGACCGGAATTTATTTGTCTCATGGTGTTTGAGATTTGATATATGTTCTTATCGAGGCAATCTTTTTTTAGTGATTGACAAAAAAATCGTTCGCGATATACTTATAAGTAAATATTTTTGGGCGCACCCCCGGTGGACCTCTATGGATGCCCTCACGCGAGTTAAGCAATACCTCGACCAGAACAATGTCACCTACCAGATAATCCTTCATGAAGAGGTATATACCGCGCAGGAGCTTGCTCAGGCGCTGCACACTCCGGGCCGGGAACTTGTGAAAGTCGTCATCGTGAAAGCCGACGACGCGTACTGGATGGCAGTGTTGCCCGCAAGCAGGAAGATAGATATGAACAAGCTCAAGACCCTGTTGAATGCGAAAACGCTGAGCTTCGCCACGGAGCAGGAAATGAAGGTCCTTTTCCCGGAGGCGGAGATAGGGGCCGTGCCGCCCTTCGGGAATCTGTACGGCACGAACGTCTGTATAGATACGACGCTGTCGAAAGACGAAAACATCACCTTCAACGCCGGTACACACTACGCAGCCATCCGCTTGAAATACCGCGACTTCGAACGACTCCTGCGCCCCAGCGTCGGCGACTTTACCGTTCCTCTCTAAACCTGTTCATGGAAAGGCCGTATCGGCATGATGAAGAGAATGCGAAATCTTACCGGCAAGGACAAGCGGCTGCATAGCGCCCTTGAGTTTCACTCCCGGCTGCTCAAGGGGCTCACGATAACCTCGGAACAGGTCAAGACCTGGAGAGATCGCATAAAAAGCATCCTTACGGAGTCGAACGGCATCGCTGATATCTATTTCGTGTACACGGCGCTGCCGGCGGATGAGGAAAAGTACGACCTCGAATTGTTCTGGCTGAACACGCCGTCCACGGAGGCCGCGACGATGGCCGAAGGAACCGTGAGGAACGCCGCGGCAACGGACGCCCGGTTCGAAAGCCTGAAGGCCGGCGCCGTGGTCCACACATCCGTGCTGTCCTCCGCTCTTCGCCCGTTCGCCCGGAATCAGCTCGAATTGCGGGCGCGGACCTTTCAACTCGAAACGCCGCGCGTGAACTGCATGGTCGGGGTCGGAACGAGGGCCAAACCGCGGAAGGACCGCATCGATCACAATGTCGTCGAGAGCGTTCTTACGGCGATCGAGAACATCGTCAGCTCCGTCTCGGCGCTGACGACATACACCAGGGAAATAGAGAAGTTTGCCACGCGGGACCCGCTGACCGGTCTGTACAATCAGGTGGCGTTCTGGGATCTGCTCAAATACGAGACCGAGAGATCGAAACGACAGAAATATCTGTTCTCTCTGCTCACGATCGATATTGATAATTTCAAGACCGTCAACGATACCTTCGGCCACGACGTCGGCGACACGTTCCTCAAGCACTTTTCATCGATTCTCAAGTCGGCCGTACGGCGGGGGGACATTCCCGCGCGCGACGGCGGAGACAAATTCTCCGCCATCCTTCCCGTGTGCGACGAGGAGCAGGCGTACATGGTGGCCCAAAGGATCATCGAAAATCTGAGAAAGTATTCCCTTACCCTGCCGGACGGCACGGGCGTGAAGGCGACCGCTTCCGTGGGCATCGCGGTCTATCCGAACCACGCGAAAGACGCCCAAGATCTTTTTCTTCTCGCCGACAGCATGCTTCACCATGCGAAGTCCATGGGAAAGGACCGTTTGAGTTTTCCGAGCGATGAGGACAACGCCGAGGCGCTGCGAAGCATCGGCGAAAAGAACATCATGATTATGGACGCCATCGGGAGCAAGCGGATCGTGCCCTATTTCCAGCCCATCATAGACATGAAAACCATGCGGGTCGACGCGTATGAGGTCCTCACGAGGATCATCACGCCCGACCGGGTGGTGCCTGCCGCGGAGTTCATAGAAGCCGCGGAAGGCATGGGCGCGATCGGCAAGATCGACTATCAGCTCATGGAACTCGCTTTTCACAAGGTAAAGGAGAAAAAATATACCGGCAATCTTTTTTTGAACCTCTCACCCAAGGTCCTCATGCTGACCGAGTTCATGCCGACCCTCAAAAAACTGCTCGGGGATTACGGGCTCGACCCCGCAAAGATGGTGTTCGAGATCACTGAGCGGGACACGGTCAAGAACGTGAAACTTATTGAGAAGTTCATCCACGACCTCAAGCGCGAAGGGTTTCGTTTCGCCATCGACGACTTCGGGGCCGGCTACTCCTCGTTTCAGTACATCAAAACGTTCCATGTGGACTTTCTAAAAGTCGACGGGGAGTTCGTCCGTAACATGGTGGAAAAGGGCGCCATGGAGAAGGCGATCGTAACGAGCATCGCTTCGCTCGCGGGGAGCCTCGGGATAAAGACCATCGCCGAGTTCGTGGAGTCCGAGGAGATCATGGGAGAGGTGAAATCGGTGGGTCTCGACTATGCGCAGGGCTACTACATCAAACGGCCCTCACCCGACCTGGACTGATTCCATCGGATCTTTTCAGCGTACAACGCCGCAGGCCCGAAGGACTCCGGATTTCAAACGATCGCTTGTAAAAAAGGGGACGACTTCACGGCGCTGATTGGCCGCCTTGAAATCGCCCCCTCCGTGTATGATTGGGGTCTTTACTTGGAGGAATTCTCTGCCGGCTTGATCGAAAGCAGTTCAACTTCGAAAATGAGCGTGGCATTCGGGCCGATCACACCGCCGGCGCCGCGCTCGCCGTACGCAAGATTTGAGGGTATAAATAGCTGCCACTTCGAGCCTTCCTTCATGAGCTGGAGCGCTTCGGTCCAGCCCTTGATGACGCCATTCACCTGAAACGTAGCGGGCTCTCCGCGTTTGTAAGAACTGTCGAACTCGGTCCCGTCGATCAACGTGCCGCGGTAGTTGACCGTGACCGTGTCCGTGGCCTTCGGTGACTTGCCCTTGCCTTCAGTGATCACCTTGTACTGCAGGCCGCTCGGCAGGGTCTTTACTCCTTCCTTCTTTGCATTCGCCGCCAGGAACGCCTCCCCTTCCTTCTTGTTCTTTTCGGCGAGCGTTTTCTGTCGTTCCTGCTGCTTAGCTATCAGCTCGGTACGGAGCGCGGTAAGGGTTTCCTGGACTTCCTGGTCGGTCATCAGGCGTTTTCCGCCGGAAAGCGAGTCCTTGATCCCTCTGGCAACGATGTTGGGATCGACGTCGATCTCGTTGTTCTTTAAACTCGCGCCCATGTCAAGTCCGATACTGTAGCTCACTTTGTCCTTCTTGGTCTTAAGCTCGATCTTTTTCTCCGCAGCGATTGCCGGGCTTGCCGCAAGCACCGCACACAGCAAAATGATGATCCGAAATTTCATGTTTTCTCCTTTCCTCTTTCGTCGTAATGTCAAATGTTCCCGGCGTATTGTAAAAATTCACAGGATATGAAGCCGAAGAGCCACGGGCAGGACGCCGGTGGGAAGAATCACCTCAACAGTCGTGACGACAATCCTACGACCTTTCACGATAAGGCAGATGGAGAGTGATTCGTTATCACGCGAGCAGGCTCACCTTTGTCATAAACCTGTGGGCGCGTCTGCGAGCGTCAATTGAATTTATTATATCTCAAAACCGTACGAGATACCAATAAAAATAAAAATTATCTTCCTCCAAGGAAAGTAGTATGCGACGTGCCGGGCATTCAGGCGCACGGGAGCTGCTCAGACATTCGTCTTGATGCTCTCCTCCTGGAGCCCCAGGACGTTCTCGACGAGGTCCGCGAGAAGCTGGTCTTGGTCGTGGTTCAGGGTGAACACCCGGCACTGTACGACGCGGGCCGGGATGTAATCGAAAAAATCCTTGAGCGGCTCTTTTTCCACCTTTCTCGTCGAAGGATTGTACACGTAGATCTGGCGCTCGCCCATCATGAGGGGGTTGATCGGTCTCGGGTCCTGGCTCGCCATGTCCACGCAGAACTGCAAGCCCTTGAGCTTCGACGGCAGGCGATCCTTGATCTTTTTCACCAGTTCTGCCGCATTGATGATGGTCTTTCCTTTTTCAAATACGCGCATGGACAGCGTGACGTCATACGCCATCTTCCATTTGACCTCCCTGGCCAGAATGGCCGCCCACTCCCTTCCGAGGGCGGCCGTTGACCCGTTTTCCTCGCTCCCCCACCGGCGCACGGCTTCGAGCAGCGACCAGTCCGTAAGCTTGAGATATTCCCTCAGGTTCTCGACGGGATTATACGGGAAGAGCGCCGCCATCGTGTCCTTGAACAGTTCTTTGAGGTGCTGGTCGATTGCGCGCGTGGTCCTGTGATAGTAGACGTTCGTGTACATATACAGGCGCGCGTTCAGGAACATGTTGAGTGCCGTGAGACCGGACTTGTGGAGCGTCAGGCCCTTGTCCGTGAAGAACGTATAATACATGAGCCGGTCGATATCCACCGGCCCGATGGCCACGCCGCACATATAGGCGTCGCGGAGCACATAATCGAGGTTGTCCACCGTATAGATGCCGGAGAGCAGCGGCTGAAGGAACGTGAGCCACCGGGGGAGCCTGGACGATGCCGCCGAACCTTTTCCGATGAGAAATGCGATCTGCTCCGGGTTCAGCCGCTCGCTCTTTCCGAATTCCCCCGTGGGACTCCGGCGCATGGTCTTGATGATGTCGGCGAGTTCGGTCTTGATGATGTGCTGTCCCACTTTTTCATGGGTAAGGCCGAAGGGCTCGAGATAGTTCTCATCGAAGAAATGGCCGAAGGGACCGTGGCCGATGTCGTGCAGGAGCCCCGCCACGCGGAGAAGTTCTTCGACATAGTGCACGGACGGGCTGTCGGGCACCGCCGCCTTGAGCGACGGATAGAGATGGCGCGCGAACCTTCCCGCGAGGTGCATGGCGCCGAGCGAATGCTGGAACCTGCTGTGCTCGGCCGAGGGGTAGACCCAGCGGGCGCTCTGGAGCTGGTTGATGTGCCGCAGGCGCTGCATCCAGGGAGTATCGATGAGGTTCTTCTCGGTCATCTCGCCGGCGACCCGGGGCGTGGTGAACGAGATATAGCCATGGACCGGATCGCCGAGAAGAGCGGTGCCGTCATAGAATTCTTCACCCTTCGCGAGTTCGCGCATAGCAGCCATTATACCGTGAAACGGAGCTTAGTCAACCTGAAAAATACCGTGTCTGTGATGCAGTCGTCGGAATAGCGTCGATAGGTGCCGGGCGACAGGCGCGCGACGTGCGCGTAGATTTATCTCAGAACATATGCCTTCGTGCCTTCTTCCAGGGCGTAGAAAATAGATGCCAGGTCTTTTCGGGCGAGATAAACGCGAACCGTATGGACATCCTGCGGGAGGAGACGGCCGAATTTCGATCGGAGGACGAGGGACGTGCCGAACATAAGGGCAAGCTTTCCTCCCGGACGTTTCTCCTTTTTGGTCAGGGTAATCATGCCGCGCACGGCCGCGCTCCTTGACTTTCCGGAAGACGAGGACAGCGTAAACCCTTTGAGCACCCGGTTTTTGTACCTGAGTTGTCCCCTTCCGGCGGTAAGATTGAGGATGAGATACTTGGAATCCGATTCATAAAACGTTTTCTCGAAAAGCAGGAAATCTTCTTCGCGTTTGAGCGACTCGATCTTTTCGCCCAACACTTTCTGTTTCCTCAGGAGGTCCTGCCGCTCGTTTACACCCTTCGGGTTTTCCCCGGCGCCCGCAAGAAACAGAGCGAGGACAACCAGCGGCAGAAGTATCTTCTTATTGCTCTCCGTCATAATCTTCCCGTATCCGACGACCGGCACTCCGGCAATCAGTAGATGTACACCTTTGTCCCTATTTTCACGTCCCTGTGCAGTACTTCCAGATCCTCGTCTCCGACCGAAATGCATCCGTGGGTAAAATGAGTCCCGAGCAGTTCTTTATACTTCGTGCCATGGATCTTGTACCCGTTTCCCAGCAGGAGCGCATACTTGCCGAGCACGCCGCGCACGATCCGCTCCGGGTCTTTTTCCGACGGTATGGGCATGTTCTCCTCAGCGTAAGACCAGTCCGGCCTGATCCAGACGGGGTTCCGTTCTTTTCCGAGGACGGTCAGCGAGCCTGTGGGGCTCTGAAAATACCAGTTCCGTCCGTTTTCTTCCGTCACGAACTGCCGGCTGCCCGTTCCCACAACGACCGTGCGCAGGACCCTGTCGCCCTGCCGCATGGTAAGCCTGTTGTTCTCCGTATCCACCACGAGGTAGAGGTCATTGTCGTCCAGGTCCTTGATCATGCGCCGCAAGCCCTGGACCCGCTCTTCAAGCATGGCCGCCTCCTGCTCCATGGCCCGGACCCTGGTGCGGAGATCGTCGATCGACTGGGGATTAGATGCGTTCCCGGCGTGCACCAGGGAAGGCGCTATCACAAGTGACAGCAGAATAACCGCCTTTATGCTGTTCCACGGAGTTTTCATAAGAAAAGCTTTCTCATAATGCAATTATTTCGTCCGCACGTTCCGTCTTTTATCCGTGTGCAAGAAGTTTTTGAGTTTCGGCATCGTCCAGAAAGATCTTCCCCGGGTTCAGTATGTTGTTCGGGTCCAGAGCGTGTTTGATTCGTTTCATGGCTTCAAGGGCGTCGCGGCCTGTTTCCATGGGCAGATACTTCGCTTTCGACAAGCCGATGCCGTGCTCTCCCGAAATGCTTCCGTTCACCCGGAGCACGGCTTCGAAAATCTCTTTCACCGCGGCTTCGGCCTTCGGTGTGTCCATCTCGTCGATCATGATGTTCGTGTGAATATTGCCGTCCCCGGCGTGGCCGAAGTTCACGATAAGAAGACCGTGCCGGTCTGCGATCTTTCCGATCTCGCGAAGGATTTCAGGAATCCTGCTCCGGGGAACCACGATGTCCTCGTTGACTTTTTTCGGTTTTATCGTATACAGCGCCGGCGATATGGACCGCCGTGCTTTCCATATCTGCTCCCGCTCGGCGTCGTTCTTCGCCCGCACCACCCTGGTCGCGCCGATCTGAGCGGCGATCCCGGCCACGCGCTCGATGTCCCGTTCAGCAGACAGGGATGGACCGTCGACCTCGACGATCAGCATCGCCGCCGCGCCGCCGGACACGTCCTCCTTGAGATAATTCTCGACGGCCTTCAGCGCGGCCCGGTCGACGAGCTCGAGTGCGCGGGGAAGTATCCTGCTCGCGCTGATTGTCGATACCGCTTCAGCCGCGGCCTCGATGTCCTTGAAAAATGCTGATACGGTCTGCACGCTCTCCGGCAGGGGAAGAAGCTTCAAAATCACGCGGGTGGCCACGCCGAGCGTACCCTCGGAGCCCACCATGAGCCGGGTCAGGTCATAGCCCGCCACGCTCTTCATCGTACGGGCGCCGGTCCTGATGATCTCGCCAGTGGGCAGCACCACTTCGAGGCCGAGGACGTAGTCCCTGGTCACGCCGTATTTCACCGCCCGCAACCCGCCGGCGCACTCGGCCACGTTTCCGCCGATGGTGCAGAACGTGCTGCTCGCCGGATCGGGCGGATAGAACAACCCCCGGGCTTCGACCTCGCGCTGCAGGTCTCCGGTGACAACCCCGGGCTCCACCACGGCGACAAGATCGTGTTCGTCGATTTCGAGTATTTTGTTCATGCGCTCGAACGAGAGGACGACCCCGCCGCGCACGGGGACGGCGCCGCCGGACATGCCGGTGCCCGCGCCGCGGGGGATCACGGCGAACAGCTCTCTGTTCGCCAGCTTCAAAATATCGGCGACCTCCCGCGCCGCGGCCGGCCGCGCCACTGCCCAAGGAAGGGATTCGATCTGCGTGGCATCGTAGGAATAGACGGTGAGCTCTTCGTTGGAGGTGAACAGGTTTTCAGCGCCGACGATTTTCCTGAGTTCTTTGATAACGGACGGCTTAAGCATATAAACGGTAATCAAGCTCCGGGAACAGATTGTCGTTATATTCTATATCGCTCAGCCATCCCTCGTCAATACGATTCGCTTTTATATCGTCGAAGAGCCTCGTGAACCGGAGCACATGGTCCCTCGTTCTCTTGACTGCATACTCCACGTGGCTGCCGGTCTTCATGATGAATGCCCAGTCCGAACTCTGCGCCAGAAGCAGTTCCCGCGCCGCCTGGTTGAGCGCCCTGCGAAGCAAGCCGTCGGCGCCCGGATGGGCCCGGGCGAGTTCGACCATGCGGTCCGCGGCCTTGTGCAGGTGCCGGTAGATCCAGTCGTTCGACCCGTCAAGCCACACTTCGCCGTAGCCCTTGTAGCCCCAGCTCGACATGGAGGGTGTCGATATCTGACAGAGGGGGTTTTCGGCAAGGTATTCGGGCGCCGTGATAAGACGGACGGTTTTCTGATCGTAGACCGTTTTCCGGATGAGAAAATTCAGCCAGTCCGGGCCCTCAAACCACCAGTGGCCGTACAGCTCGGCGTCGTAGGGGGCGACGATGATCGGCTTCCGGCCGCCGAAGATGCCGGAGAGCCACTCGACCTGCTTCTCGCGGTTGAACAGGAAATTGCCCGCATGTTCCGCTGCCTTCTCGATCGCCCAGTGACGGATGTAGGGGTCCTTATGGTTCGACGTCCCTGTGATTTTGTAATATTTGATGCCGAGGTTCACCCGCGCGCCGTCGGGATGGAGGTAGGGCCTGACGTACTCATAATCGAGGTCGAACCCCACGTCCCGGTAAAATTCCCGGTAATTATAATCCCCGGGATAGCCTTCGACCGAACTCCAGACCTGCTTCGACGACTCGATGTCCCTTCCAAAGGCGGCGACGCCGGAGCGGCAGTAGACCGGGGCGTAGACGCCGTATTTGGGTCTGGGAGTCGCATGAAAAATCCCATGGGAATCCGTGAAAAAGTATCGAATGCCGGCTTCCTTGAGGATATCGTCGAGCCCTTCGTAGTAGCCGCACTCCGGGAGCCAGATGCCCTTCGGCGGCCTGCCGAAATGTGTTGTGTGGTGCTCCGCTGCGATCATGATCTGGGCGCGCACGGCGTTCCGGTTCATCATGAGCGGCAGGAACCCGTGCGTTGCGGAGCAGGTGACGACCTCGACCTTGCCCAGGTCCTGAAACTTCCTGAAGGCGCTCAGCAGGTTGCGGCCGTATTTTTCTTCGAACACGAAGCGGGCGTTACGGAACATGTCGAGGTACATGGCGGCGATCGGGTTGAACTCAGGCTGGTTGCGCGTCCGGTCCGTCTCCTTTTCCGCCAGTTCGATGAGCTTTGCGATGTGCCGCGCGTATCTTGCCTGGAGCAGGGGATCGGTGAGCATGGCGATGAGCGTTGGCGTCAAACTCATGGTGATGCGGAAATCCACGCCGTCGTTCACGAGCCCGTCGAAGACGTTGATGAGCGGGATGTACGTCTCCGTTATCGCCTCGTACAGCCAGTCCTCTTCGAGAAACTGATCATGCTCGGGATGCCTCACGAACGGGAGATGCCCATGAAGCACCAGCGCAAGGTAGCCTTTTTCCATGCGTCCTCCGAACTCCAGACCTGAAAGAAATACCACTTAGGCGCGAGATCACCAAAAGAGCCGAGAAAGTACGAGGGACGTTCTTTCATGCCGGCGCTACGATAAAAAAGAAGGTCCCTCAGGGACAAAATAAAAGTCCATCCGCCAAAGGATGGACTCTTAATGACATCGAGCGTGCAGGGCTGGTCATGAAGAAACGCAGGCCGGGCGATCGCTATCTTGACCGCGCCTTCCCGCGGCCGTAAAGGCCGGGTGAGGAAATCTCTTGCATGCGCCTGCGCTTCCACATCTCCTGGACGTGGGGCGACGAGAGACCGCCCGGGAAACCGTAGAGCTTCCAGAACTCCTCATCCACGAGCATCCACTCTTCGTCAACCGCTTCCGAGACCCCGTCCCTCGGCATGGTGACGTAGTTCGAACGGGCGAGTGTTAAGAATTTTCCTTCCTCCGAACGCAGCCCGATATCGGCAACGAAGGAGTGTCTCGGCCTGCCCAGGTCGAAATACCAGCTGCTGATGCGCTCAAAAATTTCCTGGTCGAAATATCCGATGGCGTTCCGGCCGTCGAACCGCACGCCCGTCACGTCGTAAATCCTGATGCAGAGCTTGCTGTTCCAGCCGAACCATGCCTTCTCGCGCTCAAGCCTGCCTTGCGTCACCTCCCAGTAGACATACGCCAGATAAGGATCGCGAGACATGAGCGTAATTTTCTCTTCTCCGTATCCCTCGGGAAGGTCCGGTCCTGCTGGCCGCTGCGGGGCGGGACCGGTGTAATATTTTGATTCGGACACCCGCTCCTGCGCCATGATCGGCTCTTCCACGCCGGGAGGCATCTTCCATTCCCGTCCGCCTGACGGCGCTTCGGCGGGTTTTCCTGCAGGAGCGCGCTTCGACGGTGCCGGTTTTTTCACGATCGTCTTCTTCGCGACCTTCTTCCTTGTTTTGCTGTTCTTGGCGGGCTCGGCAGCGCCGGCTTCCATGATTGCATCGACGATGTCCCTTTTCTTCGCCCTAGCAGGCAGCTTGATTTTCATTTTCTTGGCCAGGGCTTTGAGTTCGCTTACTACCATGGTGAGAAGCTCGGATTTTTTCATCTCAAACCCCCTTTCTGGTTGACCTGCCGTTTACCACTCAAATATAGCACAAAATACCTCATTGTCAAACCTATTCCCTGCCCCTGAAATAGACGTTGAACGACCAATGAGCGAGGAGAGACAGCCACTGAGGTCACGACAGGCGTCAGGAATCAAATCTTTGACAAACGCCGGCAAACCCCTTATACTTCGCCCCATGAAATCGAAAGTGGTCATCACCGGTCTCGGCGCCGTCACGCCGCTCGGGAATGACATGAAAACGACATGGCGCATGCTCATAAGCGGAGCGTCGGGCATCGGACCTGTAAAGAGGTTCGACTCTTCGAAATTTCCCTGCCGGATCGCAGGGGAAGTAAAGGATTTCGACCCGCTCCGGTACATGAGCGCAAAGGAAGCGCACAAAACCGACCCCTTCATCCAGTACGCTCTTGCCGCAGCCCTCATGGCGGTAGAGGATTCACGTTTCTCCGTCACTTCGGACTCCGCACTCCGAACTGGTGTTCTCGTGGGTTCGGGCCGCGGCGGCGTGGCGACATTCGAAAAGAACATGGCCGCGTACATGGCCAGGGGCCACCGGGCGGTATCTCCGTTTTTTACACCCATGTCGCTTGTGAATATGGCCGCGGGCTACATATCTATGAAACTCGGTGCACGGGGCCCCTGCCTCGACATATCGACGGCGTGCGCCACAGGCGCCCACGCCGTGGGAGAAGCAGTGAAGATCATCGAGCGCGGCGATGCGGACGTGATGATCGCCGGCGGAGCCGAGGCGGCGATCACGCCGCTCATTCTTGCCGGGTTCTGTCAGGCGAAAGCACTGTCGCTTCGAAACAACGAGCCTGTAAAAGCAAGCAGGCCCTTTGACAAAAACCGCGACGGTTTTGTTCTCTCCGAAGGGGCCGGGGTGCTTGTCCTCGAAAAAACGGCCCATGCGGAGAAACGGGGCGCAAGGATCTACGCCGAACTCTCCGGTTACGGCCTTTCTTCAGACGCGTACCATTACACGCTGCCCGATCCGGACGGTGACGGCCCGGCCCGCGCCATGAGCCGCGCGCTTTCTGACGCGGGACTGAGGCTCGAAGAGATCGACTACCTCAATGCCCACGGTACGTCGACCCCTTCGAACGACCGGATAGAAACGCTCGCCATCAAAAAAGCTTTCGGAAGCCACGCTTACAAACTCGCCGTAAGCTCGTCAAAATCCATGCTCGGCCACATGCTCGGCGCCGCGGGCGCCGTCGAAGCAGGTGTCACGGCCCTTGCCATCTATGAGGAGATCGTCCCGCCGACTATCAATTACGAAACCCCGGACCCTGACTGCGACCTTGATTACATGCCGAATAAAGCGAGAAAAAAACAAATCCGCGCTGCCCTCTCCAACTCCTTCGGCTTCGGAGGGATCAATGCTGCCCTCGTTCTCAAGCGGTTTCAATAATTAGTCCATTACGAATGAAATTCGTCCCAAAATGGAAAGAATTTTTGCCGCAAGAAGGCGGCAAGAGACGCAAAAAAAATAGAATTTCTTGTGCTTTTTGCCTGCACCCAGCGCTTATGAATGGTAACGCGAATGCAGGGTGTGCCTCTTCGCGGCTAATCGATTTTGATTTTCTTTGCGCCTTTGTGTCTTTGTGGCAATTTTGGTTCCGGCTTGTCAGGGTTAGGTATCCTTACGCACATTTCTATCAAACGCGCTGGCATTATTTTTTATTTGACTTATAAAATTATAACTATATAATTTATGATAATTGTCGATATATGTGGTTCAAGAATCATTAAAACGATGTTTTACTGCTGATCCAGACAATCATGGGCCGTGGGAAAATGCTCGTAAATTTTGGAGAGGCGATTTCCAGGCATTGAAGGATTTGGAAACAAAGAAGCCGATGCCAGCTTCAAAAAAGAGAAGTAAAAAAACCGTTTGAGGAGGGATGTGTCATGAAAGAAAGGGAGATGCCAGACACGGGTTTGACGAGAAGAGACATGCTCATCGGGACGGGGAAACTTGCAATAGGAGCGGCCGGTATCATTGCCGCAGTGTCCGGAGGGCCGGGCCTTTTATCAAAGGCCGAGGCAAAGGGCGGCCTCACTGAAAAATGGCCATGGCCTTATGTGAAACTCGATCCAGAGAAAACCGCTGAAATCGCTTACAATGAATGGTACCGCGTGTTCTGCGGCGCCGCGGTCATTAACAGCGTGTTCAGCCAGCTTCGGGAGCAAATAGGTGAACCCTATAAATCGTTTCCGGGCGATGCCTTTGTTTTTCTCGAAGGGGGTATGGTAGGATGGGGAACGATTTGTGGTTCGAATGCGGGCGCCAACATCGTCAGTAATGTCATTACGGGGCCCCGCATTGCGGGACCGGACTGTGAGAATGGAGCTCTTATCGGGTCGGAGATACTCCAGTGGTATTCTGAAACGCCGCTTCCTGTGTATGTTCCAAAGGAGCCGAAACAAAAAACAAAGATCATACAGACGACAAGCCAGTCGCCGCTTTGCCATATATCGGTCGGCAAATGGATGAAAGCGTCGGGCTATGCTTTTGTCAGTCCGGAGCGGAAGGACCGGTGTGCCAGGGTTGCGGCGAGTGTGGCTTACCAACTCGTTCAGAAACTGAATGCCTGGAAGGATGGCAAGTATGCTTCGAATGCCAATTGGAATTGGACTCCTGTGAAAGATGTTGGGATTACAGGACAGCAGAACTGCACCGAATGCCACGGATCGAACATCCCAACGCCTCCTACTGTAAAAAAATAATCCTCAGATTTGCACCGCAAAAAACGGGCGGGGTGTAAGAAGCAGATATCAGACAACAGACAACGACGATTTATAACGACAATCGAAAACGCCGGTGGAAAAGTTTCACCGGCGTTTTCTTTTTGAGAGCTGCTGACACACGGGGCTAATATCCAATTATGAATATTAGTCTGCAAATCGAAATTCAACAGATGCCTCTAGCTTTCTTTAATATTGACCAAAGTGAGAGCAAGTGATACTCTTTATTGCGGCGTTCAGATAATACCTGATTATGCCTTAAAGGAAGCGGAAATCTTCTGTGACGAAAGGAGTCAGCGATGATAAAAGCACATGGCATTGCCATTTATGAAAATCTGGCGGAAATAGTCGATCCCGGCCATTCGTGCCTCGTGGTCTGGGACGTGCAAAACGGCCTGGTAGACAGAATATTCAACAAAGAAGAGTTCCTGGCCACCCTGAAAGCCCTGATAGAGACCTCGAGAAAAAGAATGCCCGTTGCCTATACTTTGATAACTCCCCTCCCGAGGGAATTTCAGTCGTCCTGGAACATTTACAATATGATGAGGCGCTTCAATGTCAAAGAGGTTGACAAACTTCCTCAATTCATGGCCGGCTCAAGGGAACGGGAGATACCCGAGGCCGTAAAGCCGGCGAAAGGCGATATCATTTTGGATAAATCAACGGCGAGCATTTTTATCGGAACGAATTTCGAATACATGATGAGGAACAGGAGCATAACGACTCTGCTATTCACGGGTATAGCGACCGAGTTCGGGATCGAGTCATCAGCGCGCGATGCGTCAAACAGGGGGTTCTATCCTGTGGTTGTTTCCGATTGTGTCTCTTCGATGGACAGGGATGCGCATGAGCGCTCTTTAAAAAATCTCGACAGGATAGTCGTTGTGAAGAATTCAGCTGAGATATTGAAGAGTATAGCGCAATAATTTTTATTGTGCCGGCCCGCCGCGCCATGTCCACTTCACGATACTATAGGCGGACTCCGTCTTCTTCCACGTGTACACGTCTCCGTTCGGCGCAATTACGGGATTGCCGTATTCGGCGGCGAATTCCGGCAGCGTCTCCATATTAAAGACCTCGGGAGGGCCGAGTATGCCTTCGGGGATGCTCAGGCGACCGATGACTTTTCCGTACACGTCTATTTTGTTTACGGACTTGTCTGCGATAGCGTTCAGATTTCCACTGTTGTCGCGAACATAGGTGTCGTACAGCCCCTTAAACCTGAAGGTTCGATCAGGATATTGAACGGTTATTTCGTCCATGCTGTCCAAAGAATGTTTATCCACTATGCCCAGTTCCAGAGGCCTGCTCGTGGAGGTGCTGATCAGTGTGCCGTTCGACTGGTAGCGTGAGTAGGTGTTCAGGTCCTCATCGAAGGCAATGACGTCTCCCGTGTCGAGCACGTACAGTTCACTGAACGATGTCGCCGCCTTTTCCCACACGAGATCTCCCGAAGGACTGAACTTCTTGAGGAGTTTCTGGCCGGCAAGAAAGAGGTCGCCCTTGCTGTCGTACGTCAGTGCATATGCCGGAGTTTCAATGACATCTTTCAGGGTCCCCGAGGAGGAAAATATCTGGACCCGGTCGAGAAGCGGCTCTTCGCTTATAGCCACTTCTCCGTCGGGAGAAACCGCGAATATGGTGGGGAACGCATCGGATGTTTCTCCGCGCTCAAAAGCGAATTGCCCGAAATCATCACCCCAACGACCGGCGACGACTTCGGTCGGGCCCGTCCAGCCTGCTAACGCATTCAGCGCCGGGGAAAATAACGTGCAAAGAAATACCAAAAGTATGGTTTTGAATCTCATGATGTACCGTCTGATCCGGCGAGAGACCGCTCATGACGTGGAGTTTCTATTTCCGTGATGCTTGCAGAATTACCGTGGCGAGGACGCCGTTCGGTATGACAAAAACGATATCGTGTTTATTTGCATCCGATTTCAAATGTTCTACCCTGTCACAAAAGACGTTCCTCTTTTTCCCCGAGCTCGACCGCCTTTTTTATCTCTTCCTTGAGGTGCTCCGGGAGTCCTTTTATCTCGACGTCCAAAAACCCTCTGACGATTGCGGCTGTTGCCTCGTCGCTCGTCAGTCCCCGCGCCATGAGGTACTCGATCTCTTCCTCCGCTATTTTCCCGACAGCGGCCTCATGGGACATGTCAACGCCGCTCACTCTTCCGTCCAGCTCGGGGATGGCGAGGATCGATCCCCGCTCGGAAAGAATGAGCCCCCTGCATTCCAGATGCGCCTTGATCCCGGGAGCCTCGCCGATCAGACTCCCCCTGGTGACGATGGCGCCACCTTTCGTTATGGCCCTTGCAACAACCTCTGCCCTGCTGCCCTTTGCCCTCAGGAATACCCTGGAGCCCACGTCCATGTTCGATCCTTCCGGTGCGAATAGAACCGTATTGTACCTTACCGTGGCGTTCTCGCCGACACAGTATGCCGCGGGGTACATCTGGAGGGTTTTTACCGGTCTCATGCAGATGTAGTTGCTCATGAAAACGCCGCCCTCTTCCACAATCGTTCCGGTCCGCGGCCGGACTGCAACGTCCTCAGCCCAGTTATGGATCATGGTAAAGGTGACCTTTGCGTTCTTCTTTACGTAAAATTCTGATACGCCGACATGCAGCCCGGTTCTGACGTGTTGCGCCGTTGTGCAACCGGTAATGATATGGAGCTCCGAGCCCTCCTCGGCGATTATTACGTTATGGACATTCTGCGCCAGTCCTTCCCGGGTCATAAAGAGACAGGCCTGCAGGGGAAACTCCGCCCGTGCCCCGGGCAGCGCCCTCAAAAAGTATCCATGATGCTGTTGCAGCTCGGCCTGGGCAGTATACTTGTCCGCATCCACCTGCACGGCCTTCCACCAGTAGTTGCTGAGCCACTCGTATTTTTTGAGCGCCTCCGTGGTGCTCATCACCTCGAGGCCGCTTTGATA
Organism: Nitrospirota bacterium; assembly: GCA_033854515.1. GTDB lineage: Bacteria > Nitrospirota > UBA9217 > UBA9217 > UBA9217 > JAWOJY01. The sequence continues at coordinate 10,841 of JAWOJY010000081.1, read as the reverse complement.
GGCCGAAGAGAGTATGACCGAATGGTCCATCTGAAAAAATGACCCCGCTCTGCACGTCTCCTCCGCATCAATACCCACAGAGACAGCCCGCTCTTTTACCTCATCGGTCAGTCCCGTTAATCGTTGAATCTCTTCATGCTCCTTTGCCTGGACGGAATATGCGGCGAGATCAATATCCGGGCCGATGGCAGCGGGTTTCCTCTCTGCGTTTTTTGCCTTTTCTTTGACGTTTTTTGCCTTTTCTTTGGCAGTTACATTCGACATCTCACGCACTCCTCATACCCTTTTGCCCGTATGTCCTCCAGAATGTCTCCCGGGTTCCCGGAGCAGCTTACCGTGCCATTCAGCATAACATATGCCCTGTCGACATTGACATAATCCAGGATGTACCCGGCATGCGTTATGATCAGTCCTCCCTTCGTTCTCTTGTCTTCCCTTTTGTCTTTCTCGATCAATTCGTTTATCACCTTGCCCACCAGATTGATATTGACCAGGTCCACGCCCGAATCGGGTTCATCGAACATAATGAACTCGGGATTCTGGGCGAGGAGTTGAAGGAGTTCGGACCGCTTGATCTCTCCGCCGGAAAAGCCCAGATTGATGTCCCTGTCCAAGAAATCGGCGAAGTTCAATTTCTCGGCTGACTTGCTGACTCTTTCTTCCTTAAAGGAACCGCTCTTCTCCATGCAGATGCGCAGCATATCTTTGAGCCTCACCCCCCTTACCGCAGGGGGATTCTGGAATACGATGCCGATTCCGAGCCTGGCACGCTCGTCTATGCTGCGTTTCGTGATCTCCTCGCCCCTGAAGATAATGCATCCTGATTCCACCGTGTACTGCGGAATTCCCATGATCGTCTTCAGAAGAGAGGTCTTCCCGGAACCGTTTGGACCGAACAAGACAATGGTTTCTCCCCGGCCGATGTGAAGATTGACATCATTGAGTATCCTTTTCCCTTCAACACTGACTGACAAGTCCCTGATCTCGATCATGTTGGAAACCATGCATTTTTCTGGAATATTTTCCACCGGGTTTCGTCCTTAAAGCAACTTACCTGTATTCAATAATTACCACGCATAGTTCACCAGCACACTTCCACACGGCAGGTGATGTTATTGATTTAGGGCAGCGGCACATCAGATCATTTGAAAGAATGAAACAACAAGCGGGTTTCACTACTCAATTGTACCAGAACGGAGAATGTCCCGCGGCCTTTTTTTCGAAACCGGCTTCAGATGACCAAAGTATGAAAGAGAATGAAGCAGGGATTTTCAGCACCCGGGGATCTGGCGCTGCTTGAGCAGAAGTCCGGAAGAACGGCAAAAAATGAGCCGCTGTCCTCGCATGGGCAGCGGCTGTATATGAGCAACATCACATGATGATGTTGTGTTTAACACGTACTGCAGGAACCGCACGAACTCTGCTGCATGCCGGTCAGCACGAAACCCTGTCCGTCCCGGAAATCAATGTTCGTGTTGAAGAGCATGTCGTTCGCACGCGGTTCCAGGAAAAGCTTCAACCCGTTGACCTCAAAGGTCGTGTCGCCGGGCTGGGCTGCTTTGGCTATGTCCATAGCCAGGGACGGGCTTCAGCCGCCCGGGACCAGAAAAATCCTTACCCCGTCGCCTGCGTTTCCCTGTTTTTCAACGACTTCTTTAAACTTGCTCACGGCACTGTCCGTCAAACTTACCATTCATTCCTCCTCGTTGTACTGTACTGTCTGGGCTGTTCACCTCAGATGGGGCAACTAAAAACAATATTACCATATATTCATAAAATCGCAACTTTTTTTAACCAAGCCGGAAAACCCGGCAAAAAAGGATTTGTTTCATAAAATCCGAAGAGTGAAATAATGACACGGTCCTCATTATAGCATAGAGGCACTTCCCCAGGGAGCGTTTTTAAGTCACCTATGAGACAGCCATGACATGGTGGAACGCCCTCCGCCGGCTTTATCGAAAGGCCGGAATCAGCAGCACCGGCAAAGAAGCATGACGTACCACATCATAGCTCACACTGCCGATAAATATTTCTTTGATATACCCGCGTCCCTGGCTCCCCATAACAATCAACGAAAAATCTCTTTCCTTGGCGGCTTTCAGTATTTCATCGGCAGGCAACCCCTGCGGCAGCGACAGCGTAACGTCTTGAGCCTCTTTTTCAATCAACCTGGTTTTCAGCATTTCAAGCCGCTCAAGGTCGACCTGATAACGTTCCTCGAAGTTTTTTTGCCGGTCCGCTCCACTCCCTGCCTTTTCCAGGACGTGGAGCAACGTAACCTGCTTGCAGCCGCTTTCAACTATCTTTTCCACATAGGTAAACGCCCTGTGTGCCGTACCGGAAAAATCCGTCGGGAAAAGAACATGGCTGAACAGTCTGCTGCATACAAGCCCTATTTTCTCCCCTTCAAGGATAGCGATCCGGTTCAGGAGTACGGGTCTCGCGGTGATCCGCAGCAATTTTGACGAAACGCTTCCGAGCGCCACAGCCCCGGCGATCCCCCTGCCATGAGAACCGATGAGGACAGCGGACACATCATGCTTTTCCGCCAGGTGATTGAGGGCCTGCGCCGGCAGTCCGAGGGGCGTCTCGATAATGACCCTGAAACCCTGTTCCTCAAGGACGCTCTTTTGGCGCTCGAGATAAGGCAGTGCCTCCTCACGGAGCGTCCCTTCCAGTTCCGGCTTTGCGACATAGGTATCGGCCACAGGTGTGACGTGAATGACGTGACCAAGGACAATTTCTTTCAGACCCAGTGTCTTGAGTTCGACCACGCATTGTATAAGTGCGTCGGAAGCCGGCGAAAGGTCCGTACAGATGAGCATTTTTGTGAATACCATGTCTTTTCTCCTCATTCAAGATGGATACGGTTCGTTTTTATGTAAATTGTAAAATTTCATACATTATTTATCTGCTTTCAAAAACTCATGTTTTCGCTTCGTGACCTCGTGCCCGGTTAAACCCTGTTGTCTACTGGATCTTCTCCGTAATGTAGTTAATAATGTCCGTCAAGGTAATGATGCCGGAGAGCCTGCCGTTGTCGACAACAGGGAGTTGCTTTACCCTCCTGAGGATCATGAGAGAACCTGCCTTCACGATCGGCGTGTCGCTCGTTATGGTGATAGGCGGCGTCCCCATGAGGGAACGCACCTCTAAGTCGTACAGCTTGTGCGCCCGCTCCTCGACGTACTCGAAACTTGCAATATTGCCCTCGTCTTCCAAAATGTCGGAATAGCTCGGCAGAATGGCTTTGAAAATATCGGCCTTCGTAATCACTCCCTTGACCGCTCCTCCTTCCACCACAACGAGGCCGTTCACGTGGCGTTTTTTGAGAATCTCTGCGCACGCCTTCAGGGTTTGGTCAGGCCCTATGGTATGGACCTGCTTCGTCATGATCTCGGCTATCTTCATGAATGTGCCTCCTTTGCAGAAATATTTTTTGCTGCAAAACCCATAGCCCGAAAGCTCGAATGCGGAGAAGACAGGGGAAATCTTTGGAACATTGAATTTTTCCAACGACTGAAGAACATGGTCATATTCTTTATCACGTGACGCGACGTGGGCGCATGCGGAAAGAAGAGAGCCCTGCCCCGGCTCCGGCAGGGCTCCCGGCAGACGCTACCTTCTCCATCCCGCCCACGCAGGAACGCCGTTACTGTCCCTGAGGACGAGAACATGATCGTCCTTTTTCACTTCAGCCGCGACAATGGCAGGCTTTCCGGCGATGGTCACCCGTGAGCCGGTCACCTCGATCGTGTCGCCTTTCTGTATTTTTGTATCGAGCCGTTCGATATACCATTCCGGTCCGAGATGGACATCGACTGTCTCTTTGTCCGTCTTGACCGTGAGGTGGATTCCCGAATACATTCCCTTCATGGGCGTGATCTTATTGACTGATTCCACCGTTCCCGTCACAGTCTCCACCGTGGCAGGGTCGTACATTCTCTGGTAGGCAGACCCCATGCCCCATCCGCCGCTCCCTCGCCAGCCCTTCCAGGGCGGGGCCCCAACGGCGATTGCAGCGGTCAAAAGCAGCGATCCAGCGGCCACCAGACTTATTATGCTCGTTCTTCTCATAGTTGCCTCCTTGAGCCGGATTTTATTTCAATGACAGTGTCGTGACTTCTTTGACTTCTTAACCTCAGTTTTTCGGCAGCATAACGCTGAACGTGCTGCCTTTTCCGAGCGCGCTCTCCGCCCAAATTCTCCCTCCGTGCGCCTCGACGATTGTTTTGGCGATGAATAACCCAAGTCCGGACCCTTTTGTGTCCCGGCTTATACGATAGAATGCGTCAAATATGTAGAGGAGCTTATCTTCAGGAATGCCTTTTCCCGTGTCTGTTACGGAAATGAGGATCTCGCCGTCAGCCTCCGAAAGCCGGACGGTTATAGTTCCTCCTGTATCCGTATACGTTATCGCATTGTCGAGAAGGTTGGCGATGACCCGGTCTATCATTGCGGGATCGGCAAGAATCGATGGCGATATTGCGCCGGATGCTTCAAAGACGATGGTCACGCCCTTTTTGTCAGCCTCTATTTTTGCAGCTTCGACGGCGCCCTGCATTTCTTTTCCGATATCAAAAGGGCGGGGAACCGGTATATACGCCTTTGCTTCAATCCGGGAAAATTCGAGAAAATCCGCTATCAAGTCCGATACTTTATAGAGCTCTTCCCGAATCGTTTCGAGGTATTTTTTCTGTTTTTCCGTGAGTGCTCCGGCTTTGCCGGAAAGCAGGCGTGACAAAAATCCTCCTGCCGCAACAATGGGGTTTTTCATATCGTGGGCAAACATAGACAGGATGTTTTTCCGTTCCCGTTCCCGCCGTTTGGCGTCGCTGATGTCCCTGAAAAGCTCAACAGCGCCCGCAAGGCTGTCGTCCTCGTTGAAAAGAGGAAAGGCCGTAACGGAGAGGATTATCTGTTCGCCGCTTTTCTTTTTTATCGTTGCTTCCACTGCAATAGCCTGCTCCTTCAGCGAGAGAGCATGCTTTAACAAAGGGCACGAGTCTCTATCGGTGGCGCCGTGGAGAATTTCAAAGTGAGGTTTGCCAGTCACTTCGTCCCTGGAATAACCTGTTATCTCTTCCGCAGCAGGATTAAAATCGACAATGTTGCCGTCTTTATCCACCATGGAAAAACCGACAGGCAGGTTACGTCTGACGATCTCGTATATCTGCTGTCTTTTCATGCCTCATTTATTCCCCGAATCCATCATTGCTTTCAGCGTGTTCAAATCCGTCTTTCTCACCTCGATATCGAGACTGGACAAGATGTGCTCGGGCCCTTTCCCCTTCAGGTCTTCCTTCGTGTAGAGGACATCGACGCCTCTCGACACGAGAAATTCGGCAAGCCGCATGCCTTTCCCCTTTTCCAGGTGAAAAAAAGGATTTTCCAGGATCTCCGGAGATGATGTCGTGCCATCCCTCCTCATATCCCATACCGCAATGAAAGGAGCTTTGCCAAAATGCTCCGAGAGTTCGCCGCCTATTTCAGCCAGAGGAACGGCACATCTCCGATACTCCTTCGTCTCCGGACGGTAATGAATGATGACGCTTTCTACGAAGGGAATCCGGCGCTTTATTTCCGCTTCGATGGCATCGGTGACGGTGTGGGCGTCCTTGAACGATTTCGAGGCGAGTTCCAGGACCATATCGACAAATATGAACCTTCCCGAGTTTCTTGCATGCAGCGAAACCACTTCTTTAACCTGCGGAAATTCGGCCGGCACCTCTTTTATCTTCTCCAGTGTCGCCTTGTCAACTGACGCATCCAGAAGGCTCTTCAGGGAATCTCTCAGTATCCCATAGCCTGCTTTAAGAACGATAAGCAGTATTGCAAAAGCGGAAATCCTGTCCGTCACAGGATAGGAAAGCCTGGCGCCGGCTACGCCTGCCGCCACGACGGCGAGGGGAGCGATATCCGCCCGCCAGTGTGCGGCATCGGCCATGAGTGAGGGGAAATTGATTGCCTTCGCCTTTCTGGCTTCATACCGCGAAAACAGGATAACGGGAAACGTCATCAAAAAAATGATAACGAGAGTAACGTCGAGGTTTCTCATCCCGTGCGGAGAAGGTTGGTATATCACCTTCGCTATCTCATAGGCCGAAAGGAATATCATGCAGGCTAAAATTACTGCCACGACATTTTCAACCTTGTAGAGTCCCCAGGGAAACTGCTCTGACTTTTTTTCGGAAAGATATAGACCTCCCACTACAAGAAGGCTCCCGATTACATCGGTAAGGGAATGCACGGTCTCCGCCAGGAGGGCGGAACTGCCGGTTATAAGATACAGGGAAAACTTTATTGCGGTAAGCAATACATTGAGCGCAGTAGATCCAACAGCCAACTTTTTGCCTTCGACGGAAATTACATTTCCTGTTTTGCCATCGTCGTGTTCCACAGCGGCTCCCTTGCAACGTCCATTCAGGGCGGCCTCAAAGTCCTGCTTGACGGGGCTTATGCGATAAATCGCGCTCAAAGCGCTTCAAGCCTTGCCCTTTTTCAGTCCTGCGGCTTCCGGGCGTCCTCCGTGATCTGCGCGAGTGCGTCCTGCATGAGGCTGCAGGCGTGAGCGAGATTCTCATTGGCCATCCGGTAATACACGTTCGTACCGTTTCTTCTTGTTTTCAGAATACCTCTCATGCGCATGAGCGCGAGATGTTGAGACGTATTCGCTTTTGTGACCCCGAGCTCTCTTGTAATATCGCTGGCGGTCAGTTCCCCTGCTTTGAGGAGGTTAAGTATCTCAAGCCTTTTGGAATTGGCAAAGGTCTTACAGACTTCGGCTTGAAATTCCAATATATCTTTTTTCATGAATGAACGTTTGCTCTCTTTCTCGACAGGGGTTCCCGAAGGCGGGGCCTCTCTGATCGCACATTCTGCTTTTTGAAAAATTGCGAGTGACGGCTTTGTAAAAGCTTATACCCTTGAGCAGCTTGCGGTTTCCCTCTTTTTTTACGGTCTGGAGCTTCAGGCATGCAGAAAACTAGTGCGCGCATCCCCCGTCGTTGCTGTGGCCGCCGCAGCAGCCCTGGAGCGTCAACACGGGAAGGTCCTGCGACGAGAACATCGCAATGTTTTCCCTTATCGTCGCCGCCCGGGAGCGGTGCACGCTGATCCCCATCTGGTTCAGCCTGGTGAGCGCGCCTGCGCCGATGCCGCCGACGACAATTGCATCGACCCTCTGATTATCGAGCGCCCTCATCGGGTTGCATGCCCCGTGTGAATGATGCTGGTCCCGGTTGTTGATCGTCGCGATATCGTTCGTCTCGGTATTGATAACCACGAACATCGGCGCGGAGCCGAAATGGTTGTACACCGCGCTGTCCAGCCCTTCATCTTTTTGCACCGGAAAACATACTCTCATGACTTTTCCTCCTTTTTTTGTCGGTCGACTTCAATCCTGAGCGCCTTTCCTTTCACCAGGCACTCGGCTACCTTCCTGTGCGCCTCGCTGAGTATCCGGCCGAATGTCGGCCGCGAAATCGTCATTTTAACGGCTGAGTCCTCGTGATACAGCCCCTCGTAATCCGCAAGCCTTATCGCCTCAAATTCATCGAGACTGATGGATACCTCTTCGAGGTCCGTAAGCGGAATGCCCCTCGGCTTAAAGTATATCGCATTCGGCCTCGATGTGACGCATCTGCACTTCTTAGGTCTTGCCATAAATTCATTATTAGCATATGCTCATAACTTTGTCAAGGTGTTTTTTTTGGGCCTATGCCGCAGCGCGTCTCTTTTTTAAAACTTTTTTCTAACGAGTAAAACACAACCGAAGTCCCCGGTCATCGCAGTCGTCGCGAAGACTCCTCCGTGCCCCGAAATTCTTATCTCCATTTCTCAGGATTGCCGCGCCGGTCAAGCCGGCCGTCTTTCAGATGGTACACATGGTCGAATCCTTCGATCATTCGTACGTCATGGGTCACCACGATCACTGCCGAATGATTTTCCTTCGCGATCTTCTTTAACAGCTCCATGACCATGAGGCCCCTGGCGGTGTCCAGTGAGGCCGTAGGTTCGTCAGCCAGGATCAGCTTTGCATTATTGGCGAGGGCCCGGGCGATGGCGACCCGCTGTTGTTCGCCTCCGGAAAGACGCGCCGGCAGGTAGTCGGCGCGATCCGCGATTTCCATGTATTCCAGAAGTTCCATTACCCGTTTGTCGGCCTTTTCCCCTGTCTGGTCAGCAAGGCTCAGCGGAAAGGAGACATTTTGCCTTGCCGTAAGAAACGGGATAAGATTGTGAGACTGGAAAATGAATCCTATTTTCTCACGGCGTACGCGGCGGATGTCAATGCCTGTCCAGCCATTCTTCTGGAAAATGGTCTGGCCGTCAAAGACGATTTTGCCGCCCGTAGGATCGAGAATTAAGCTGATACACAGGAGCAGGGTGGTCTTCCCCGATCCGCTCGGTCCCAGCAACGCAACCAATTCGCCCTGCGAGACCGAGAGATTTATATCTTCCAGCGCCCGGACTTCGAGATGGCCGGATCCAAAAATCTTGCTCAGTCCTTCTATCCTGAGAATTTCCATTCTTACCCCCCCAACGCCATGGCGGGTTCGGTTTTTAATGCTTCCAGAAGTCCCAGCATGCTGGCAAGGACGCCCCCCGCAAAAGCAACGATAAAGGTAATCAGGTCGTCGCCGGGAACTCTCAGGATCGTCCGTGGGAACAGATAATACGTGTTCTGAATCAGCATCAATCCGAATAAAAAGGCGCCGATGGTCAAAAGGAGGGACTGTTCCATCACCATCCGGATGATGACCCGGTTGGGAGCGCCGATGAGTTTCATGACCGCGATGCTCCGGATTTTTTCCATGGTAAAGGTATAGACCACCAGGGAGACGATGACTACAGAGATGATCAGCAAAAGGGTCCGGAACAGCAGGAGCTGTTTGGTCATGCTGGCCAGCCGCCCTTTGAGCATCAGTTGGACCTCTTCGCCAGTGGTGAAGGCGGACAGATAAAGCCACTTCTCAATCCCGCGGGCTACTTCGAAACGGTTTGCCCCGGGTGTCAACCGGACCAGGACGGCATTAATGATGTGCGTGTCGGGCTGCAACTGCGGCATCAACTTCTCCGATTGGTAGGGAGACAAATAGCTCTGCCCGGACAGGGTCCTGAGCGACCGCTCACGCTGATTGCGAACCTCTTCATTGTCTCTCTGATAAAGCACTTCCTGGGCGTCAGGCAGAGAGAGATACACCAGCGCTTCCCCATCGGTCGAGATCGCCTCCTTGGTCAAGCCGACCACGGTATAGGTGTGAAGGCCGAGGGGGACCCTGTCGCCGATGTGTACGCCTAATTTTGGATGGGCGACCATTTCGTAATGAGCCTGCTGGATACCGCGCCCGGCAAAGATCTTTTGCGGTCCGCCGAGACCTCCGAAGACATCATAGCCGATGATGCTGAAATGTCTGCTTTGGCCTCCGATCTGCCTCTCGACCGTGTAGTAGATGAAAGGACTGGCCTTCTCGACGCCGGAGATCGTCTTCACGCTGTACTGGTAAAATTCAGGAAGAGTGGACTGTTCGTTAAACGGCCCGCCCCGATGCCGTTCCACGACCCAGAGATCGGGATTGGTGGCGTTGATGAGGGCAAGCCCTTCGTAGATGTTGCCGCGGTACAGACCGTTCATGGCCAGAACGATGGTGAACAGAAGCCCCACGCCGATTACCGTGGCAATGAACCGGCCTTTATGCTGCTTCAGGTCATAGAATGCCAAATCCATAATCCTCCGAACAACTACGCAATCTGCTCGAAAAAAATCCCGAGAGGAAAGTTACTCATGGGTTTTTGTTCATCTTATCAGACTGGATGTGAAACTGGACTTTTTTATCCGGTTCAATCCCTGCAGGGTTGAGTATTACCATCTCGCCCTCATTCACGCCGTTTAAGACCGCGACCTGCTGCCCGTCCTGTATTCCGAGGACAACGGGACGGAAGCGTGCCAAGCCATTGGATGCCACAAATACTCCTTTTGAGCCGTTTCGTTCAATGACGGCGGACAAGGGCACGGCCGGAGCCGTCAGACGGCCCGTATCAATATCGACATCGGTCTCTTCACCGATGACAAGAGGATTCGGCATCTCGTCGAATTTCACGTCTACTTCCAGTTCCCGGGTCACCGTATCGGCCTCTTTATTGAGGCGGATGACTTCTCCGGGAAAAACCCTGCCCGAGCGCAGCGTGATGACGGCCTTCTGCCCCTCGCGCAATTGGGCGATCTTTGTCTCATCGATCCAGGAGGACGCCCAGATCTGGTAATTCACCATTTGGAAGACCGGCGCGCCGGGAGACACCGTATCTCCAACTTCCGCTTTTCGCGCGGTGATCACGCCATCCATGGGCGCGAGAATCCGCGTGTAGCCGGCGAGTGCTCCGGCAGCGTGCGTTTCCGATTCGGCCTGATTGACGGCGGCCTGCAGGGCCTCTACCGCGGCCTGGCTGGCGGCAACGTCACTCTCCGCCACCTGCAATGCGGACTTGGTGACGTCGAATGCGGCCTGCGAGATATAGCCGGGCTTGAAAACCTCCAGATCTCTTTGATAATTGCTTTGGGCCAGGTTCAATCCCGCCTTGGCCCTGACCAAGTCGGCCTGTGCTTTGGTCAGATCGCGCTGGGCGCGGCTCTTTGCCGCACGGGCCGCGGCCTCCCGAGCCCTTAATTCAGCCGAGTCCAACTCGGCGAGGAGCTGGCCCTTTTTCACCCGGTCTCCCTGGTCCGCGTAGAGCTTTTCCAGAATGCCCGTAATTTTGGCGCTCACCGTGACCGGCACCTTGGACTGCACCGTGCCGGGCCCGTGAACTTTGCCCTGGATCTCAGTTTTTTTGACAACAAC